>JARCMA010000115.1 GCA_030248405.1 Microcoleus sp. MP8IB2.171 | reverse complement strand
TGTCAAGCTGGACAAGGACTTGATTTACTTTTCTATATATTTGTTTCGATATTTTTACTGATTTAGCTATTGATTTAGCATACTAAGTAAGGAAGAACCCTCAAAACAAAAGGCTCTTGTTGTTTCTCTACCCAATCAGCTACTATATCTTCCCACATATCATTTGCTTCATATTTTTTATTTACGGCATTAAGCATTTCTTGCTCAGTTTCATTTAAGTAGATAGGATAATTATCTTTGTAGGCTTTAACAGCACTAGCCCAAATCAAATCTCTATTTTCTTTTACCCAGTCAATATCTATTTTCTCGTTTACATCTACGCACCAAAATCTTCTATTACCTGTAGGATCAACTAAAAACTTATCTTTATTCGTTGTACCTACCAGAATAAACTGTCGATGTAGTGTAATCGCTCTACTATCATAGGGTTTACGAAGAGTGTCGCTTTGCTGAGTAATAAAAGCTTTTAACTTACCCATCTTACTCGCAGTCAGAGTCTCTTCACACTCTCCTAGCTCAATAATCCACTTACTATGACAAACCATTATCTCATCTTTAGCATAAGCTTGCAAAGACATAGAGGTAAATAATTCCTCTCCCGCTAATTCCCTGAAGAAAGAAGTCTTATAAAAGCCTTGAGAACCTTTAAGTAAAAGTACAGTATCAAATTTAGTACCAGGCTTTAACACTCTGGCTACTGCACCTACTAAAGTCTTAGGTAAAAATAATCCTTCTAAGGAATCAGGGTCAATATGTAGGACTTTCTCATTAAGCTCTCTAAAAACATCTTTGTAGTCTATATCTGGGAACTTTGACTCGCATTCACTTAAGTAATCCTCTAAGGGAGAGAATAGATTTTTACTAGCGTAGATGTGGGCTAGTTCATAGATATACTTATCATTTTCTAGGACTGTATTATGCTGGAGAGAAACCTGATACCTAAACTTAGGTAAGTCAAATAGTTTTCCATCCAAGTAAATATCCTTGGTGACTTTGTTAAGGCTTAAACGCTCAGCAAAGTTATCAGCAATAATTGCTTCGGTTTCTTTGTAGTTAGTCATATTAAAAAATAGTCAAAAACATAGAGAAAATAATCATATAAACACCACTAAAATGTTCTAACGGAGATTGCCATAGCAAAATCGCTAGAAGCCTAAAATCTCTAATTTCTTGTTAGGCAAGAAAATAAGAGACTCCTAAATTGTCAAGGTTCAGTGTTTACCTATTACTGATTATAGAGCGTCGGCAATTAAATCGACCGAATAAGCAAGGTAAAAATAACCGTATATCATGTTCGGTTTACCGAACCAACGCAGATCAATGAAAAGGATAGAAGTTTTTCGCCTCTATCCTCTTGATTCTTGTTTATTTACGAGACTTACAACTCAGGTAAGGTTAAATCCTTTTTAGCTGCTAGGTAATGGTCTAGAATAACTTGAGGACTATTGCCTACCAGTGCTGCTACTGTAGATGGGTCATAACCATCCCGAATTAAGCGAGTGATGAATGAGTGCCGAAGATTATAACAGGGTAGGTATTGGCTAATTTTTCCAGACTGGTACAGTTTGATTACTACAGGACGCCATTGCCGATTGAGAAAATTATCTTGATTCAGATATCCTCCCTCTACACTAGGAAAGACTAGATTATTTTCATTTTGACGTTTAGGAATGCGTCTTAAGAGGCTAAGAAGTTGGTCATTGCAAGGGAAAATTCGAGTATTGTGGGTTTTAGTATCCTTTAACTCTCCCTTTGAGTAGGCTTTGCTAACCACTATAACAGTCCTCCCCTTTCTTTCTTTGATATCATTCCAATTGAGAGCTATTGCTTCCTCTGGTCGGAAACCTGTGAAAGCTAGAAACTCTACATAACCAGAGTAGTAGGAATGAGAGTAAGCACTAGCAGGTGAACAGAATTCATTACTTGAGAATGACTGGATAATGCTTTTAACTTCTTCAGGCTCAAAGCATTCTTTAGAACGTTTACTTTTTTGTCCTTTAGGCAGTTGCTTTTTGAGATTGCGATAGGGGTTATCACTGATTAATTTAGTCTCAACAGACCAGTTGCAGGCAGCATTGATGTTAGCAATTGCTTTTTTTAGGGTGCTGGAACTGTAATACTCCAATAATTCCTGCAATAGCAAGTGAGGATTGTCAAGCTCAAGAGCTTCACTGGAAACTTTAGTTAAGCACCTCTCTACTTCTTTCCAGTCTTTTTTTTGAGTTGTCTTAGCTACCCGCTGTACATTCGCTTCCTTGTAATGTTCCCAAACATCAGCTAAATTGACCTTAGCTACCCGTTCTACAGGTGCTAGTGCTTGTGCGTGTTTAGGGGAATATTTCGCTAGACTCTCATCGAAGCGTTCCATTAGGATATCGCTATTGATTTCTTGAGCCTTAGCACTGGCTACCTTGAGAGTAGTATCAGTATCAGCTTTACCGACTGTTATGACGTAACGCTGACCATTGAATCGCCAGCGAATACGATAACTACCTTGGAATCGCTCTACCGAAACCTTACCGTACTTAGCTACTACACCATCTTTGTTGTCATCAGGGGTGATAAACATGATTTTGGGTATGGGTAAATTTCATACCCGCCTCATACCCAGTTTCTTTGACAGAGGGTATCTAGTAGAGCTTCAAGCCGTTGGTTTACCTCAAAAGTAGTTAAAGCTAGCTGATTTGTAATCAGCCTGTCGCAAGTTCGAGTCTTGTCACCAGCTTATTTCATGAAATAAAGGCTAGATAAAACTTCTAGCCTTTATTTTTTTTTCCTCGTGGGCGATCGTCTCTTCATACGCTTGTCACCCGCCTCAGCAATTTTGATTGCTAACGTAATCTTTTTTCCAAAAATAGAAATATCTAGAGCTATATTGAATCTGGCGATCGCAAACTAGAGCGTCTGATTATCAAGTTTAATTAAATCTTAGCCACTAAAGTTAGCAAGTTATTCTACACTAACTTTGTCAGCGGTTTACCAGAGTAGTGAAATGTCCCCTTGGGTAAAAGATCCACATTCAGGAGGAGTGAAAATCCCTCCCGCAGTTCAAGAACGGGTGAAGCAGCGTATTCTAGATTATGCTGCTGCTAACTACGCTGGTAAGTACACTCGCCTAGGCATCCGCTTTCGCAGTCAGTTTTGTTACATTGATGCCTATACAGAACCTAATGTCCCCCTAGATTTTCCGAGCAAAGACCTTCGCGTATCTCGTGAAGAATATTTAGAACGAAGGCGAAATACCCCCCTTCACCTGTGTCGGCTGCGTTACTTTAGTGATGAAGAAGCTTGGGCTCTGGGTTTTTACACCTACAGCAATGAAAAATATGAGCTTTGTGTGTTCAACAATGGCAGTTTCTATGGTACTCCTGAAGAAGCCTTTGACATCTCTTCTATGTACTTGGAATAACTCAAAATGAGCGAATATCAATATTACGAATTTCAAAGCGTTGATCGACGTTTGACTCAATCCGAACAAGAAGCACTCAGCCAACTCTCTAGTCGCGCGCAAATAAGCTCTAATAGAGCTATCTTTGTTTATAACTATGGAGACTTGCCGGGCAACGAAAAACAATTATTAGTCAAATATTTCGATGCTATGTTTTACATAGCTAATTGGGGATCGTTACAGCTAATGTTTCGTTTTCCCAAAGGTTTGATTGATGTTGAACTGATGCAGAAATATTGCATTGAAGATATAGTTGAGGTTTCGGAAATTAATAATTTTGTCATTTTAGAGATTTCTATTAATGAGGAAGAAGGTTTTGATGGGTGGATAGAGGGAGAAGGAAATTTATCCTCTTTGATAGGTTTGCGCCAGGAAATTTTGCAGGGAGATTATCGTTTACTTTATTTGGCTTGGCTGAAAGGGATTACCTATCTTGATGAACTCGACGACGAAGATGAAGATGAGCGAGATGATGATGAGGAAAATGATGAGAAAAATGATGAGGAAGAAGGACTAGAGCCACCTGTTCCTCCTAATTTCGGTAAGTTATCTTCATCGTTACAGGCTTTTATCGATATTTTTGAAGTGGATGAGCATCTACTGAAAGCTGCAATCAGTGCGAGTGTTACTAAACCTTCAATTCCCGAAAGTAGCATCACAGAAGCTATCAAAAAACTTGACCGTTCTGAAGTCGATACTTTTTTACTGCGGTTACTCAAAGGAGAATCTAATCTCTCTATTGAATTGGGTAAGAAATTATCAGCAATGATAGAAGTTAAGCAAGATGAGAATCCCGGTAAACGAACAATTCGTCAGCTTTTAGCAAGCGCAGAAAAGGAAGAAAAACAGGAAGAATACAGAAGAGAACAGGAAGCTAAATCTGCACGAATCAGAGAATTAGAAGCTTTGGCTAAGCGAGAAACGGCTGCTTGGGAAGATATAGATGCTCTCATTCAAAAAGGAACTTCTAAGTCTTACGATGAAGTAGTGCCTTTACTTTTAAAACTCCGAGATTTAGCGGATTATCAAAAGCAGCAAATTAAGTTTTTAACACGGCTTCAACAACTGCATAATAAATATAGCGGTCGCTCTGGATTGAAAAGACGTTTGGTGAAGGTGGATTTAGTATAATCAAATACGCTTGGGTTAACGGTTTGTATAGCCCGGAGATCCCCCTAAATCCCCATTAAAAAGGGGGACTTTGATGCAGCTCTTGTCCCTCCCTTTTTAAGGGGGGATCTGGCTTAACTGAACCTATTGAATTTTACCTAACAAAATTATCTAACACAGTGCAGGCTTTTTTCAACCATTCAATTGTTGCTTCATCGAGTACGGGTTCCAGTTTCTCGACTACTGAAGCGTGATAGTTGTTCAACCATTGTAGTTGAGTTTTGGACAGCCGATCGCCATTTATCAATTTCCTTTCAAAGGGAATATACGTCAGCGGTTCAAATCCGTACCAAACCGTACTGTTTTTTGACGGCATTTCCCTGACAACATAGAGATTTTCGATGCGAATTCCGCCCCATCCCGGTTCGTAATATCCCGGTTCGATACTCGTTACCATTCCGGGTTCGAGGGGATATTGTACCGATTTGCTGATGCCGTTGGGGCCTTCGTGACCGGCTAAAAATGCGCCTACTCCGTGCCCGGTGCCGTGTCCGTAGTCTAGCTGTTGTTGCCATAATACCGCACGGGCGATCGCATCTAATTGCGAACCAGTTGTACCTTTGGGAAATTGCTGCATTGCACAGTTGATGTGCGCGATTAACACTGTTGTATAGTGTTCTATTTGCTGCGCCGTCGGTTCCCCGACAATCATGGTTCTGGTGTCGTCCGTTGTGCCTGCTAAATACTGTGATCCTGAGTCCAGGAGCAGCAATTCTCCGGGTTTTAACGTGATTTCGGGGCTGGGAGTGCCGTAATGTACGATCGAGCTATTTGCACCCGCACCGGCGATCGTTCTAAACGTTAAAGTCTGAAAATCTGTTTCTTGCTGATAAAAATTTTCGATGCTTTCTTTAACATCAAACTCAGTCAAAACCTTACCATTTTCTAGCTGTTCTGTCAACCACTTTAAAGTAAAAACTTTTGCTCGACTTGCTTTGAAATTGGCTGATTTCATTTGCTCGATTTCTACGGGATTTTTGCGAGCTTTCATCCCTTCTACCGGATGCGTCTCAAAAATTATTTCGATGTTGTAAAACTGCGCTTCTTGCTGGTTTAAGATTAACTGGTACGTGCCTGCTGTGCTGTGTTTCGGGTCTAAAAGTACCCGAACTTTATTTGGCAAATTTACGCAAGTTTCTAATGTATGCGGATAGTCTGCGTAGGGAAGCAAAGTTACATCCGCCCGCAATTCTTGCTTGATTTCTAGTGGAATTCGTTCGGGATTTGTAAACAAAAACGCTGAATCTGTGGTGACAATGGCATAGGATATGAAAATGGGAATGTGGGGAATATCCGAGCCTCGGAGATTGAACAGCCACGCTATTTGATTCAGGTTGGTAATCGGAAGCACATCGATATTGGCGAGTTGCATCGCTTCCCTGACTCTGGCTAATTTTTCGGCGGCGGTTTCTCCTGTCAGGGATACAGGTAAGCTAAATATGGGCTCTGCATCAATCGCGGGTAAAGTCTCTGCCGTTTTCCAAGGATTTTGCGATCGAACTTTGTCTGTCAAATTCTCCGGGATTGGTATGAGATCAATCTCTGCATTCGCGAATTTTTTTACCCAATTTTGATATTGCTCTGTCGCTACAGTAAACGGGTCAAAACCCAGGCGAATTTTCGTTGATTTTTCGGCCGATTCTACAGCCAGTTTTTCTAAAGTTTCAATTAAGGTTAAATTTCCTTCTAACCCGACTTTCGATATTTCGATGAGTGCAGGATCTACTTGCAATTCAGCTTGTTCGTAATAGCGGGAATCCACAAACAACCAAGCGGAATCTTTACCAACCAACAAATCGCCGGCGGAACCCGTAAAACCGCAAATCCAAGCTCGCCGTTGCTTCGCTGCTGGAACTGATAAATTTAAGTGTTCGTCAACCGCTGGGATGTAATAGCAATCTAATTCAGAATCTGCCATCAAATCGCGCAAGTCTGCCAGTTTGGCAGCGCAGGTATCTTGGATATTTGTATTTGCTTTTAAATTAGTGGCAACCATGTTGAATCTTCCTATTTTACTTGTTTAAAATTGTCTTCAAACCTTTAACTAATCTCCTAATACCTGCGGTGGCGGTTGCTTTTTCCAAAGCACCGTAAGCAACCCGTAAATAGCAGCCACTATCCATGCCGAAGGTTGTACCGGGAAGCACTGCTACGTGATATTCGCGAATTAATTGTTCTACTAATTCCATTGTATCGATTTCAGTATCAACTTTCAAGAAAAAGTAGAATGCTCCGCAGGCTGGGGAAATTGTACACAGATTTTGGATTGTATTGAGTTCGTCTAATACGAGTTGTCGCACAGATGCGATCGCCCTTACATAATTATCGCAGTAACCTCTACCAACTTGCAAGGCTCCCAGCGCTGCATATTGAGAAATTACTGGGGGACAAATTAAGATTGTATCTTGAATTTTTCTGACTGAAACGAGCAACTGTTCTGGGATTACCATATACCCGATGCGCCAACTCGCAAAACCGTAGGCTTTGGAGAGGCTAAACAGAGAAATTGTATGTTCGCTGCTGTGGGGAAAAGCGGCGGGCGAACAGTGTTTGACGCCGTTATAAGTAAAATATTCGTAAGCTTCATCGCTGATGTGATATATGTTGTGCTGGCGGCAAATTTCGTTGACTTCCCGAAGTGCTTCGGCTGAATAAACAACACCAGTGGGATTGTTTGGTGAAATCGTAACTATGGCTCGCGTTTTCTCGGTAATTGCTTTTTTAATAGCATCGATATTAAGTTGATAGTTGGCGTTGGTTTCTACTATCACTGGTCGGCAATTTGCCATGATTGCCGCCATTTCGTGGTTGAAGTAATAAGGCGATTGGATGATAATTTCGTCTCCCGCCGAGGTGATGGCGAGAATGGCGTTGGTAAATCCCATGTTGCTGCCGGCGGTGACAACAATGCAGTTTTTATTGTTAATTTCTATGCCATTATCTGTTTTGAGTTTGGCTGCGATTGCATCTTGTAATTGTGGAATTCCTTCCACGGCTTTGTATTTGTGATTGTCGGGGTTTGCGAGGAATTCGGGGATTTTGTTAAAGGATTCTTGGGGCGGATTGTAGTAAACTACGCCTTGTCCTAATGATATTGTTCCCGGATTTTGCCGGATTAGTTCGCCTACTACTGGAATTATTGGCGATTGTACCGATTGCATTCGAGTTTGGTGATTTTTCATTTAATTTAACTCTGCCTTTACAATAAAATTTGTTTTAAATCAGATAAGACGGCGGTTGAAACCGCTTCTACACAAACGATGTCCGCCTCCGCGGACTAAAGAAAATAACTGAAGAAAACAACGTAATTGTAACTACCCAATTTTCAACCCGCGAAGGCGGGTTTTGCTTGTGTAGACGCGGTTTCAACCGCCCTGTTTTCTAAACTCTTTCAACTTCTATTCTAGAGCCTTGCGGGGATTTAAAAACTTTAATTTGTGCAGGCAATCTTTCGCCCAATCCTCGAACGTGGGTAATCACTCCAATCAGCCTTTCTCGCTGCCGCAAAGATTCTAAAATTTGAGTAACGCTTTCGAGAGTTTCTGCGTCTAAAGTGCCGAATCCTTCATCGAGAAATAAGCTGCCCAATTGAGATCCTTGAGATAGTTTTTCTGATAAAGCTAAAGCCATTGAT
>JARCMA010000114.1 GCA_030248405.1 Microcoleus sp. MP8IB2.171 | reverse complement strand
GGATGTAAACATAAAATCAGTATATCATAGTTTTTTTACTGTTTGACAGGGATGAATCAATAAATTCACATCCTGCAAAACGGGTTTTTGACTGTCGTACCCGAATGTCAAACCGCTGATCTCAACTTTGCCGGTAAATTTATAAGGTGGCTGTGCCGATCGAGCATTTTCTGCTAAATTAACCGCATCAACACCGTCTGGCGTTTGCATAAACTCGTGGAACCGGATCATTGAAGAATAACGCCGCGCCAATAATTCGGCGATAATGCTAATCGGACGCAGTTGGGAATATGCCATGCTTGCCAGGGTGTAGACGGTAACAAAATATCCGAGGGAAATTTTGCCTGCAACCGTTGCTGCTAGGCTAAAACCAAGAACAGAAAATAAACACAACTGGACGATCGTCTGCTGGTATGTCCCCAGGGTGACGTATCCTTTGTGAATACGGTGGATCACGACTTTTAATTCGCGATCGAGTCTGGTGGTTTGCCTTTTGAGTTCATCACTTTCTGTCGCAAAAGCTTTGACTGTTTTGATGTTGGTGATAATTTCCGAGTTGCGGCTTTCGGTATCTTCGATGTATTCATCCAGAATTTCTTCCCGCGCAGTCACCTGTTGCAGGCCTTTGAGGGTGAAACTGAGGATAAATAGGAATGAAACCAAAATTAATAAGCCAATCCGCCACTCAATTAAGCAGATAACGGCAAAAATGCCGATTAATCGGACGACTTCGGGGATGAATTCGCCGGCAATTTCTGGATATGTCCAAGTGTGGTTGGCGATGCCTTTGGCGATGCGACTGGCAATCCGTCCGGCGTTGTTTTCGTCGTAGAATTCTAGGGGTAAGGTGAGGATTTTGCCGATCGCACTTCTCATTTGATCGCGCCTTGCCCTCAATGGTATCACCCAGTGGAACCAATTTCCCACCCAAGGCTGTACCGGTGCTTTGGCGACTGTTACCAGAAAAATCATGCCCAGCAAGACCGATAGCGATAATATTTTGTTGGGTGAGTGCTGGGTAACAGAGGCGATCGCTGTTATGAGTTTTTGCGTTACTGTATCTGTAGGTTGACCCGACAATACGTTTAATATTTGACCGATCGCGTAGGGTACAAGCAAATCGGCTAGTGCCAAAACGCTGGATGCGCCTATGCTGTAAACTGATATTTTCCAGTAGCGACTGTAGTATTGGAAAATGTCCTGAAAGCTTGCCATAAATTTTTGTTGAGATACAACCCTTGCAAACACTTGCATCTAAAATTGCGCTGTCTGCGCGCTTTGTTTACAAGTGTACTACAAAAGTAGTTGATCGGGGAGTCATCTCGGCTCATGCTAGCGACTCGCCCGATCGGGTGATTTATGGCAATCATTCGATCGTCAGCAATCGATCCGCATTCCTGGGCAATAAATTCAAGACTAAGGGCAAAAAAATGCAAAAGACAGAATTTTTCTTAAATTCTGCCTTCTGAGCAAGGCCTTATAAGTTTTACTTTTGAGTAGTCTGTTAGCTGAAGGTGTAGGCTGATTGCAGCGCCCACCAGATCAAGAAGCCGATTCCGCCGGCAATGACAATCGCCGAAATGGCGATCGCTATAGGACTGTCAGCTCCCTTGAACTTCATGATTCCGCGATTTAAATCTGACATGACAGTGTTCTCCCACAATTCCAGCTTGATTGTAGCTTTGCCGTCGGCGGATGGCGGTCAATTTTCACGGCAATTACTGATTTGGTTAATGATCTGGCTGCTGAAATTTCAGGTGGGGAGTGGGTTGGGGGGGGTTTACTGGGTTTGTGAAAAAAACTTACTAAAAAGACTTGACAAATTTCGGGAAGTGAGACAATATTGTTAATACCGCAGGAAATGCGGGTGTAGCTCAGTGGTAGAGCGTCACCTTGCCAAGGTGAATGTCGCGCGTTCGAATCGCGTCACCCGCTTTAGAAGATAAAAAAAATCCAGGAAACCGGAAAGTACATCCAGAAAGTTTTCGGTATACTCCTAATGATGGTTGAAAATACCTAAGTTAGTGGTAAGATTGAATGCAGAACTTGCAAGTCAAAATTGCCGATCGGACGATATCTCGGAACAGGCAGTTGAAAGCCTCGGTATGGCGAATTTGACAAGTTTGATTAAGTGGATATGTTAACGATTATTTTTGCAAAAACGCTTTTTTATCCGATCGCTCGTGCCATCTCAAAAAGTTCCAAAGATTGACTTAAACGATGAGTACCCCTGTCCTTGCCGGCGGCGGGGTCGTCTCGTGCCCATAACGTTGACAGAAGCCTTTGGCTGCAACCGCTGTCAGCAAATATTTGTATTGGAGGAAAGCGGACACGTCATCGAGCAACTATCAACAAACTATCCTTACAAGCAGGCTTGGCGGTGGACAGGGAACCAGTGGAACAGAGCACACCCGGGTTTGAAGGCCCATTATTTGCCACTGGCTTTGGGTATGATATTGGTGCCGCTAGTGATTTGGTTGCCCTTGGCGCTGCACTCGCCGGGCCCGAATATTATTCTGTGGGCAATGGTCGCCGTGCTGCTAGCAATGCTGCCGGCGCTGATGGTATGGCTCGCTTACAGGCGTTAGCTAGATGATAATAGAGGATTTTACCCATTCATCAGATGCCGCAAATGTGGCGCGTCGCGCTTATCAAGCTTCTTTGGAGTTGGCTACGACAAAGAGTGCTGATCGCGCTGCAGCTTTGCAGGCGATGGCGGGCTCGCTGAAACGCCGGCAAAATGACATTTTAGAAGCAAATACTCTGGATCTAGAAGCGAGTCGGGACATGGCGATTCCCGAGTTGATTGTGGAGTGGCTGAAGCTGACGCCGGAACGGATCAAGACAACTGTGCAAATTCTGGAACGGTTGGGGGAAATGCCAGATCCGATCGGCAGGGTGATCAATGCTTCTTATCAGGTCGATCGCTGTCAGGTTTACTGTCAGTCGCTACCGCTGGGGGCGATCGCTCTTATTTACGAAGCGTTTCCAGAGTTGGGGGCGATCGCGGCCGGTTTGTGTCTCAAAAGCGCTAACAGTTTGATTCTCAAAGGTGGCAGCGAAAGCTGGCAAACTAATGCTGTAATCGGAGAAGCTTTGGTGTCGGCGATCGATGAGGTCGGTTTGCCGTCAGGATGTTTGCAGGTATTGCCGCCGGATCGGGGCGCTTCGATCCGGGATTTGGTGACTCAAGACCAATATCTCAATTTAATTATTCCCTACGGTAGACCGAGTTTGGTGCAGCAAGTGGTAAGGCTGTGCACAGCGCCGGTGTTGCGATCGGCAATGGGCAATTGCTACCTTTATTGGTCGCCGACTGGTAGTTTGGAGATGGCAAGGTGGATGATTTTGGACAGCCATCAAAGCGTTCCCGATCCTGTTAATGCGATCGAGAAAGTGCTGATCGATCGCAACCAAAAGCCTTCTTCCTTAGTCAGGCTGTGGAACAGTTTAAAAGAAAAAGGCTTTCACATTAGCGCAGATGCGGATCTTGTTGCAGATTTCCCAGACTTGAAGCTGGCGGAACCATACGAGTGGACTCAACCGTATTTAAACAAAACCATCGCGTTTAAAGTTGTCGATAGTTTAGAGATTGCGATCGGCTGGATCAACCGCTACAGCAGCGGCCACGCTGACTGCATCGCCACTGAATCTTATTTAGAAAGCCGCCAATTTGCTCTGGATGTGAACAGCGCCTCAACTTTTATTAATGCCTCACCTCGGTTTTGGCGCTATCAAAATCGGGGAGACGCAATATTTTTGGGAATGTCCAACCAAAAAGGTTATCGTCGGGGATTGATCGGGCTAGATACGCTGACGACAATTAAAGAAATTGTTCAGGGAAACGGACTTTTTTAATCTTATAGGTTATTTAGGATTGGTTATTGGAATATTAAACCAAAGTCAAAAATGGGATAGTATTATCGATGCGTAAGCCTTTATAAGCCTTTAATAGTTGTTTCAAAATTTCTATTTATGGGATATAATAATATCTTGGTACAACAATCAGGCAGCTTTTATCTAAAGCAATTTGGTCGCCAGCTCCCGGAACGACACCGTGGACACAGATAAAATTTCCGCGTCCTGACAATAAGCCCGCGATTCATTTGTGGGTCAATCTAAAATCGGTACTGGATCTAATTAACTTTAGAAAGTTATTAACTCACAGGAAAATACTCTTAGCGATAATATGAAATCCGAAAAATCACTCAATACTCTAGACAATACGGCAACGCCGACTTTAGGCGAAGAAACGCTAATTCACCACTCGGTATACGCTAAGAAATTGCGCCCACTCCTGCCATCAGAAGCCTTTAAACCAGATTCTAGTAAGTTGGTTATACTGTTCATTAATATGGTCATTTTGCTACTGGGTTGGGGAATTGCCGCTCGTCTAGATCAGTGGCCCATCTATCTTCTATGGCTTTATTTACCTTTAGCTTTAATTATGGGTAATAGTATCGTAACTATGGGATTTTTCGCCCATGATTTCATGCACGGTAGCGTCAATAAAAAGTCTCGTATGACTTATCATATAATTAGTTTTCTAGGGTTTGCAATGATGTTTATGCCTTCAACTCAGTGGAAATATGTTCATAACATTGTACATCACAGTCAAACAAATTATCTAGAAGATCCGGATCGCAATTACCTTTACCAGCAGCCGAATAGTTGGGGAAAATGGATTCATAATTTCTTTGCGCCAGCGATTGATAATCCATCTTGGTTATTAATAGTAGGACTTCCAGCATCGTGGTTATTTCATCAATTTTGCCACCTCTCGTCGAGCCTATTGTTTAATAATAAAATTGTGGATTATGTGCCCGCTGCATTCACAGTCAGTCAGAAAGATAGATTGAAAATTGCTCTTGAGTTGTTTGCGGTTTTATGCCTGCATTTTAGCATTTTATTCTATTTAGAGTTTCATCCGCTAAAAATCGTTCTTGGGTACTTGCTACCCTTAGCAATCGGTCATACAGTTGCAATGTTTTATATCTACACAAATCACCTGATTTGTCGGATGACGAGTGTTAACGATCCTCTGATCAATAGTCTCTCGCTACGGGTTCCCAAAATAGTTGATTTGTTGCATTTCAATTTTTCATATCACACGGAGCATCATATTTTCCCTAGTCTTAACTCAGACTATTACCCTTTGGTTCAAGAGTTGATCCAAATTCACTATCCTGGACGGATGAATTTACTTGATGCTGGTGAAGCTTGGCAATTGTTAATGAAAACTCCTCGGCATTACAAGGATGAAGTTACGTTAACTGATTATTTAGGGAAAACTTCGGTAAATTGCCCTCTTGATAATTCTGCTGTAACACCTTTGCCATAGCTAAATACACCAGTTACGCTCACAAGTTTCCCCCAGACTACAACTAGAAACCGACGCTAACGACCAATACAGAGTAAGGTGTGCACTGCACACCTTACTTTGAGATATCGTGCTGAATTTTTAATTCTACATACTGATACTATTTAGCACCAACGAAGGCTTGAGAGCAAAATAAGGGATGACTCGTTTTTGATTGTTAGCGTCAATCCTTTGTTCTGCCATATTCAAATTTTGCTGGAACTGTCTAGCTAAAAGTTGGATCGGCGTTCCCGCAAAAACTTCGTCGAAACTCCTCCGGTAGAGTTCTCGGAAAGATTTATCGTAGTAACCCAAACGGTCATATCGATAAGCTGACAAAATAAACAGAATTTGCAGTTGGTCAGCCGCTCGTTTGTACGGAGGAAGTAACCGTAAAATATCCTTTTCCGTAATCACTTCTAGAGTACCCGAAGCAGTAATTCTTGGAATGTCCCGGTAGGCTGCCAAGGGCATATTTGCAGCAAAACTCATGTATTCATACTGGGGAAAATTGACTGCTGAATGTTGTGGGCCACAGGTAAAAATTACAGTTGTGACAATGGCAATTAATTGTTCCACTGTGTCGATATGGTCTGGCATTCCTTTGACTTTACCGCCATTATCAGACGCTAATTCTTGGGCCCAGGTTTGCAGTTCCACATCTTGTACGATCGCGATCTCCGTCGGGTAAAAGAACTTCAGATAGCCCGATACAAAGGTTTCAATCGCATCCCAAAGCAACAATCCATCATCTCGGTAAGGATAGTGAGGCAGTTGATTGGGGTCATCCATTCCCCGATTTTTCAGTTCAGCGGGCAAGGCAAATTGATCAAGACTCCATGTACTGCACGCCTCTCTAGTCAGTTCCATTGTCTCAACCAAGGTACCACCTAGCAATTCATCGACGGGCCCGCCGGGAGCGATCAAGTGAGAACGCGCCAGATCGTTGTTGGTCAACATAAAGCGAAAGTGCGGTTTCAGCAGCAGGCTCAGCGGGTGATTTTTAGCCAACTGTCGGGCGGTGACGATCGCGATTGGTTCCATCACCAGATGAGTTCGACCTAAATGCGAGCTCATTTCATGGTGATTGGCATCTGCTACTTGTACGCAGAGTTTCGCAAACAGCCAATCGACAGGAGGATCGAATGGGGTGTAGACATGGCTATCTGGGCTGGGATCTAGTTGAATGGCAATAGGTGTCATTACACCGCGATCGCGGACTCCCGTCCACCGCCAAGCGAAAAAAGCCCGCGGTTTCGGCAAGTATTTTCTGCCTTTTTCATAGGTTCCGCCTCCAACGAGAGCAGGCGCGCGATAGTGTTCGTCAGTACCTGTGTAATCGGCAATGTAAATGTTTTTGTCCTGCAACTCTTGGCGCCGATCGACTAATGGGTGCAAAGTCGGAAGGTTCGCCAGTGTTTGTGCCCGAGGATCGCTCGCATCTAAGAGGCGAAGCACCATTGGATTTGCTCCAGACAGGCGCTGTTCTGCAAAAGAGCGATCGGTTTGGTAAATTTTGGCAACTCCAGGTAGCGGCAGCCAAGTAAAAAAGTCTTCATAGTCTTGGAGTTCGTCGAGAGGATCGAGAAAAGTTCTCGAATCGGCTGCCAGCATATTTGCTGGAAGTTCCGATGTTGCTAATATCCGTTCTGCAAGATACTTGCTCGAAAAGTTCTCGACTGCGGGCACATCTTTCAATAAGGCCAAAGGTGATAAACTCTCATAGTCAAACTGATAAGCTTGTTGCTGACGATTCAAGGAATCTTTGCGCTGTTCTTGGTTCGGGTCGTCTTGAGGAAGAGAAGGTTTCATATTGTCTACCATTGTATAAATCAACTCTCTTTTTGTAGTAAAATATCGGACATCATCACTACTGATCGAGGATGGAATTTAAAAAGTATTGTGCAGGCTCACGCTTGATATAGGTCTTATTCACCGAGCAATAATCTTATTCCGGATTTTTTTAAACTCAGAAAAATTCCTCAAAAGAAGGCAACACTTCTCGATCGCCCTAAATCTAGGTTGAAAGGTTTCATTCTCCCGATAAGTAGCTAGCACTCAAGAACCCCGACATCTCAAAGAAGTCGGGGTTCGGGGTGTTCGGTTTTTTGAGCTTGGTCTACTGATTAGCGGTTATGCACGAACCATTAAATATTGGCCGTTGCCGATATATTCACCATCGCAACTCGCGAAAAGAGTTTCCGCCCAAATCAAGAAAAACCGCCAGATGCGACGAAATTTGCCATAGTCCATGCCGTAGTCTAAATCTTTGACTATTGCCTGAGAATCATCAAAATTTTTCAGCCAATTAACTAAGGTTGTAGAGTAATTGTATCCGTTGAGATACCAGTTTTTTATCGTTTTGAGGTCTTTGTTGTGGCTGGCAACGGCATCGTATTTCCAGATACGACCGTGGGGGAAAATGTATTTGTGGAGGAAAGGGCTGGACATATTGTTGGGAATGCGGACTGTGATAATGTGAATGAAAACTTTGCCGTTATCCTTCAGGAAAGAGGCAAGCTTTTGGAAACCCTTCGTTAAATTGCCTACATGCTCAAAAACTCCGATGGAGAGAATTTTGTCAAATTTTGTCTCGAAGTTGGCGTCGTTCAAATCGCCTTCATATAGGGTAAATCGACCGGAACTGAGGTAGCTTTCGGGGTCTTGCATCTTCTGACGCATATACTCGCATTGGTTGTGGCTGAGGTTAATGCCAGTAAACTGGACATTGGGGAATTTGGAAAGAATGTAATTGGGAACGCAACCCCAACCGCAACCAAAGTCTAAAATGCGATCGCCATCCTGAATGTCTAGCTTCTCAATCACATCATCAATCATCTGCATTTGCGATTGTTCAAGGTTGGCCGCTCCTTTTTCCCACAACCCCATGGTGTATTTAGGATAAATGAGTTTGCCGTCGCCTAACATCGGATTCAGCATTGCTTGAGGCAAGTCGTAGTGAATTTTCATTAAATCCCGGGACCCTTCGGCGGTGCGGTCTGTTTCTGTCAGTACCCATTCGTAGGCCATAAGCAGAGAGGGAAAGTACCGAAATAATACGGGCATACAGGTATCAAAAAGCGATCGCAATACTGAATCTGGGACTTCTAATCCGTTGATGTAAGACTCTGCTACTGCCATTTGCACCGTGTTAACTGCACTGACTGCTAGGCGGGTTGCTCCGTAGGCGATCGGACTTTTGGTATGGATATTTCCCACGATGGGAATGTGGTTTTCGATGTTTTGTAGGGCTGTTGATGAAGTCATGGTTATACTGGTTTTAAAGATGCTGCTATTCTATCTCACGAAAATTCGCTGGTTGTTAGAGAGCAAAAAAGCTGAAACTATTACCAAGTAAGGTTTACATACCAAAACTCCCCAAAACCCTAAAAATATATGGCGGTTGAAGGGGATTTGATAACGGATTTATAGGGCTTTGGGCGATAGGAATTTTATTAAGAATTATGTCAGCCAATTTTAGATTTTAGATTTTAGATTAACTCCACAGCTTGAATGGGGGTATTTTCAGGGTGAGATGAAGATTTTAGTGTTCAGCTATACCATTTTAGAGTTGAGAATTGAGAATGAATGATGAGCTAAGAGTTGGACTCTTGCCTAGAGTTGCTTTCTTTTTTTAAACTGGTGTCAGTTGGGAACTTGATCTGACGCAAGGAGAAGCAAATGCCGATCGCGACTTATAGTTAAGGAATCAGGGGATACACAAAAAATGCCGAGAAACCGGGTTTGCATAAAGGTTCGCTGCAATAACAGATGTCCGCGAGATTCCTCGCTAATTAGCTATACGGGCCAAATATGCCACAGATTCACTATCTGCCGGACGATCGCACGATCGAGATAGACGACGACGATATCATTCTGGAAGCTTCGCTGCGTGCAGGCATTCCCCACACCCACATCTGCGGCGGTAGTGGCCGGTGTTCGACTTGTCGCGTATTGATTGTCGAAGGTTTGGAATTTTGCTCTCCGCGCACTTCGCCGGAAGAGGAACTCGCGAAAAAATTGCGTT
>JARCMA010000113.1 GCA_030248405.1 Microcoleus sp. MP8IB2.171 | reverse complement strand
TTGCAGTGTAGGTGTGCATGGGTAGTATCCGTGTCAGTGTCTATTACCTGATACAGACTTGCCCCGATCGATCAGGATAGATATCTGTGCAATTTTCGGATCTCTGCAAAAAACCTTACCTCTTCAATTCTACGGATTCCGCCAGCAGCCAAGTACCGGCAAAATTCAGCCTGCCCCATACTGTCAGAGGCTTTTCGGTTTCACAATTCTGTAAAAATCTGTCGGTTTCCGAGTCCAAAGTGACGAGTTGCCAAGTTTGACCGGCTAAGGATGCGGGACTTGTCAGCGTTAGTGTCCAGTCTTGTTCGCCGAGGCGACGGAAAATGCCAGAAAATTGGCTGTGGGTATTTGCGGTTTGACTGCTTTGTTTTTCTACTGACTCCTGACATTCGCCGCTGGCGGGATATGCTTGAGGTCGATCGAGATAATAGCGTTGCCGATCGAGCCAATCCGATCGATCCCGTGTCAAATTAAATAAGGGAATAACTGCCGCACTCGCCTCGGAATCTTGCAGCAAAGCGGATTGCAAAACCCTCACCGGCAACTCCCGCGGCTGACATCCAGATTCCGCGCACAAAGCCGCAGCCATCCCCGCCGCCTGTCCAATGTTCATGACAACTGGCTGCAAGCGAGTTGCACCGTTGGCGATGTGAGAGACGGAAATATTTTTTTCGCAGACTAGCAAACCGTCTGTACTCGCAGGAATTAGCGCGCTGTAAGGAATGGTAAACGGAGTTCCCGTCCAGCGGCCGCCCCAGCGGATGGATTTTGGCTGCAGAGGAATGTCGCCGGTGGTGTAGTGGTGGTCATTGGCATAGTTGCCGATCGCAATTGTTTCACAAATGCCCTCAGAATTTATCGGCAACTTCGCGACTCTTCCGCCGGCAATAGGCAAAATATCTTGTTCTATGACTGTACTTATCCCTCGCAAGCGGCGACTTTCTCGGTAGTAAGGATGTAAGGCAAAGGAACGAAGAAGGGGAGAATTTTGTTGATTTTTGATCGTTGAAATGGGGAAAATATTCTGTGCTAGGCCGTAGCGGGGGCCGAGTTGGGTTTGAATGAAGCGGGCGAAACTGTGAGTGTGCCAGAGACTTTCTTGGAGGAATTCTTGTCGAGATGCTTCAGATGCAATTAGTCGATCGACCCCTTCACCATAATCATTACCTCGAATCGGCCAATTAATCATCAACAATCTGCCCGGAAGCCTGCCGTAATTGAGAAATTGTTCGGGAGTGTAACCGTCCCAAGCACCGATAAATTGATCGGGATTTTCAACTGGCGGCGCGGGAATTTCTGGCCCTGCCGCACCTTTACCAAAATCCTGCATGATTACCACCCAAGTCGGAGCTTGCACCGAATAGCTCTCTGTGAGAGCATTAGAGGCGATCGGCGCGCTGGGTTCTCCCCACTCGGCTTGAAATTCCCAACCCCAGCGATGCCCAACCTCCGCTAAAGCCAGCAAATCTCCCAATTCCGTTGCATCCAAAGTGATTTTGGCCGAAACCGTAAAATCGGCAAACCGGACGCCAGAAATGCGATCGCCCTCCCATAGCACATCTTGAGCTGTTTGTCCAGAAATCCACTGCAAGTTCGGCAAACATTTAACCCAATCAGCGAAAATTTCAGCACCGATGCGGGGATCGTAAGTAAAAAAACTGACCCAGCCCCAATCCAAACCTCCCGGCTGTCGCTGCTGGAGTTCCCGTAAAAAGGCGCCCCACAAACCGGTTTGAAAAGCTGCTAATTCATTGCCATCGGGGGCAGAAACGCCTGCAGCAGTCAGCATTCCTCCCAGCCAGGGGAATTCGCTTACTAAAATAGTTTTGGCACCTCGGCGGGCTGCTTGCACGGCGGCAGCGGTGCCGCCGGTGCCGCCACCGACGACTAAAACATCTGCTTTCAAGGTTGGGGACATGGGGAATAGGATTTTAGATTTTAGATTTTAGATTGCGAAAGGCTCAGTCAGGTGATGAGTGCGCTACGAATAGATGTTGAGCGTTGGCGATCGTGAATTGAATTTTACTGTGTCAAGACTTGACAAATAATAAATGGCGAATTATGCAGCGCTCACACAATTTTGTGACTAAATGACCGCAGGAGCGATCGCAAATTTTGATTTCTCATTTTTGGCGCGCCAATATTGGCAATATGACACCGCGAATAACGATAATAGAAAAAAGGGAACAGCATCTATAAAGTTTTACGTCTTAATACTTTCCCAGTTAGTAATTAACGGATGCAAATGGACAAAGGTTTTATTTTGTGGTTCACCGGGCTGAGCGGTTCCGGCAAGACAACTATCACCAAAGCTCTCGAACCCGAATTGAAGGCAAGAGGTTGCAAAGTTGAAATATTGGATGGAGATGTCGTTCGCACCAACTTGTCAAAAGGTTTGGGATTTAGCCAAGAAGACCGAGATACTAATATTCGGCGGATTGGATTTGTAGCTCACCTGCTGAGCCGCAATGGAGTAGCAGCAATGACCGCAGCTATTAGCCCCTACAGAGCAATTCGCGACGAAATTAGAGCGATGGAGCCCAATTTTGTTGAAGTATATATCACAGCGCCGTTAGAAGTGTGCGAAGGTCGCGATGTCAAGGGACTATACGCTAAGGCGAGAGCAGGAGAAATTAAGGGTTTTACGGGAATTGACGATCCTTATGAAGAACCGCTCAATCCTGAGATTATTTGTTACACAGAGCGAGAAAGTGTGGAAGAGAGTGTTAAAAAAGTTCTCAGCAAGTTAGAAGAGTTGGGTTACATTTGATGGTGGCGGGGTAGGAAGCGGATAGGGGCAAAAGGCGATGGCGAGCAAAAACTATTCAAAATTCAATACTGTCAAAGGTTTCACGGTCAAATTTTTAACAGTGTCAGTGCTCGCGGCGGTGGGTTCATCTCCTGCGGCGGCCCAGTTTATGCCTCCTCCTCCTCCTCCTGCTGATACGGGTTCTCCTGTTCCTGTACAGGTACCGGCAGCACCGGGATTTCAGGGATTTCCCGCAAGTGAACCTTCAAGTGTACGATCGGAAGTTTACACTTTGGGAGCGGGCGATCGTATTCAAATGGACATCTTCAACGTCCCGGAATACAGCGGCCCCAATGGTCAACACCAAGTACAGGCCGACGGTTCGCTGAGTTTACCGTTAATTGGCAGCGTTTCGGTGTACGGCATGACCCTAGAACAAGCTTCTAATGCTGTTAAAGACAAATACGGCAAATACCTTAAACGTCCTTGGATTACCCTCAAACTGCTAGCGCCACGTCCTTTGCAAATTGCGATCGCGGGCGAAATTAACCGCCCCGGAGCCTATACAATATCCTCAGCAGCAGGCCCCGGAGGCACAGCAGAGCAAATGGGAACTCAAATGCCGACAATATCGCGGGCTCTGCGAATGGCCGGCGGAATTACGCAGTCAGCAGACGTGCGACAAATCAAAATCCGCCGCCCTCAGCGCAACGCACCGGAACAAATTATTAGTGTGGATTTGTGGGAATTATTGCAAAACGGCGATTTGCGGGCGGATATGACTTTGCGCGACGGCGATACTATATTTATTCCCACTGTAACTAGCCTCAACCGCCAAGAAGCACCGACTTTAGCAGTAGCTAACATTACCGGACAAAGCACTCAACCAATTAATATTGCTGTGGTGGGCGAAGTAACTCGCCCCGGTACTTATACTTTGGCAAAAGAGGCTCAAAGTAGGGTACAAGAGAATGAAATGGGTGAAAATTCTGGTTTGTTTGCTGCCAGGGAAACCAACGGCGGGGAAACTGTTTTGCAGCAAACTGTAACGAGGGCAATTAAAATGGCGGGCGGCATTACGCCGGTAGCTGATATCAGACAAATACAAGTTCGCCGCCTGACACGGGCGGGTACAGAACAAATTATTAATGTGAATTTGTGGCAACTTTTGGAAGGGGGAGATGTATCCCAAGATTTAGCGCTGCAACAGGGAGATACGGTAATCGTTCCCAAAGCCGAAAACCTCGATGAAACCCAAGACGAACAAGTTGCTAATTCTAATTTTTCACCGGATACGATTAAGGTGAACATTGTGGGAGAAGTCGTGAAACCTGGAGCGATTGCGGTGCTGCCCAACACTACTTTAAATCAAGCGCTGGTAGCAGCAGGAGGTTTTAATAAAGCGCGGGCCGAAATGGATTCAGTGGATTTAATTCGCCTCAATCCTAACGGCACAGTTTCCCAGCTAACTGTTAAGGTTAATTTTTCTGCAACTGCCAATGAAGAAACTAATCCCAAACTGCAAAATAATGATGTAATTATGGTAAGGCGATCGGGCCGCGCTACGTTCTCGGATAATGTAGGTGGGACTCTCGCTCCTCTCAGCCCGCTGTTAGGAATATTTCGGTTGTTCGATATTTTTCGGTGATTTGAATAGACTGGCATTAAGACCTCAGAAACCCGCTTTATAGAAAAAATTGCGGTTTGGTAATGAAATATCTAGGAATCAACCGGTTCCCTGAAACTCCGCCACCAATACAGACGTTTAAACTCATAAGTTGTAGAAATCAAATGAAACCAGGGAAACAATCTCCAGTAGCACTGTTTAATCATAAGAAAGCCGCTGATCTGCAAAAAATGTCTTCTGGGCTTTATGAAGAAGATCAATTTTTAGGCAGAAACAAAACCGAGGCAGAAGAGTTAAGTTTTTGGGAAGTTTGCCGCAGTCGCTCCATCTTAGTCATCGGCGTAGCAGCGGCAGTGACTACCGGAGTTTTCGCCTGGACACTGAATCAAAAAAGCGAGTACGAAGGGCGCTTTCAATTATTAGTAGAACCAGCAGTTACGCAAAATACTTTAGCAAAAATCTACTCCGGTGAGCTGAAACTGCAACCTGCAGGCCCCGCGACGACAGAAAATGCCGGTTTTGACTACGAATCCCAAATTCAAGTTTTGCAAAGCCCGCAAGTAATGTCGCCGATTATTAAACAGTTGCAGGCTAAGTATCCCGAAATAAATTACAACTACCTTTTGAACCAAAAAGTAGATAATTTGCCGTTTTCTCAGGAAACTAGGTTGTCAATTAATCGCTTCAAAAATACCAAGATTATCGAAGTGAGATATCGGGATTATGATCCGAAAAAAATTCAGTTTGTTTTGGAAAAAGTTGCGCTAGGCTACCGCAACTATAGCGTGCAAGATACCAGAACTCAAATTAGTCAGACTCTGGATTTTGTGAAATCGCAAATTCCCAATCAGCAAAAGCGCCAACAAGCTCTGCAAACAGAAATTCAAAAGTTGCGGCAGCAGTACAATTTCATAGATCCGCAAATTCAAACCCAACAGCTTTCGCAGCAAATCAGCCAACTGCAAGCGCAAAGATTGGACGCGCAAACCCAGTTCAATCAGCAGAGATTGCTCTATTCTAATCTGCAAAATCAGCTCGGATTAAACCAGCAGCAAGCGCTGATGGCTTCGGCTCTTAGTCAAGCTCCCCGCTATCAAGCGATGCTGACTCAATTGCAACAATTAGAAGGGCAAATTGCGATTAACTCGGCTACGTTTACAGACCAAACTCCGCAAATGCAATTGTTACGAGAACAGCGCAAGAACCTGATTCCTTTGTTGAAGAAAGAAGCCCAAGAGGTTCTGGGAACTGATTTGGCTAAGGTAAGTTCACAAGTGCTGGCTTTTCAAGATCCGGTGCGGATTAAGTTAATCGAGCAGTTTATCGGTACTGCTAATTTAATTCAGGTGCTGGGCGTGCGGAATCAAGTTTTGGAACAAGCTGCTAAGCAGTTGAATCAATACTCTCAAAAATTCCCGGTGATTTTGCGGCGCTATTCTGATTTGCAGCGCGAGTTGGATTTGACTAA
>JARCMA010000112.1 GCA_030248405.1 Microcoleus sp. MP8IB2.171 | reverse complement strand
GACTAATTTTAGCTCATAATCTTACACACGCTCAGCGCCGTCAGGAGCCAAAGTCTTTTGATGTAAGGGTTTGAGGCTTATTCAGCAAGCCCTATTTAGTAACTGCCGCGATCGCAATAATTCTTTTTGCTCCTTGGATTTGGGTATTACTTGAGAACGCGCCAAAAATCGAAGCAACAGTAGGCTTGCCCCGCCTTTCCCTGTCTTTCATATCTTCACTTAAACCTTTAATTTTCATCACCTGCCGAATGTTTATCGACACGCATTGGGCGGGCGGAATCATCAAATTGGGTTCGAGCAATATGACTACCAATTTAATCAGACTGATTGTAGTGGCCGTATTACTGTTAGTGATCGCACATTCAATATACTCGCTCTGCCGCTCAACTCCCAAACGAGTTTGGCTGTTTGTATTGACAGCCATCGGAATTACAGCGATAGTATTGATAGCAGTGGGAGGCGTTGCAGATCGCTATCTGGTTCCCTATATTTTAGCAATCCAGCTAGCTGTTGCCTATCTGTTCACCGCTAAAATTGCAGCCGCCACCAATCCCCGAAAACAAAAGCTGTGGCAGCTCGGTTTAATAGCGCTAATATCGAGTGGAATAGTTTCTTGTGCCGTCAGCTCACAGTCGCAGCTTTGGTGGAACAAGTATCCTTCTAGCACTAAATATAATCCGCAAGTAGCGGCGATTGTCAATCAAGCGAAAAAACCTTTAGTAATCAGTCACGGAGGCAACAACATCACAGGAAAAATACTGTCTGTCAGCTATCTGCTGAAACCGCAAGTACAGCTTTTGCTGGCAGTTAAACCCGAACAAGTCAAAATTCCTGATGGTTTTAGCGATGTATTTCTCTACCGAAGCACCGAGCTATTACGATTTGAACTAGAAAAAGTGCAAAAATATAAAATAACACCAATTTACCAACCGGGCGATGTCTGGCTTTGGCGTTTAGAGAAATAATGAAAGTGGCAACTGCGAATGATGATTTCTGTTGTGATACCCACCTACAATCGCGAGCAACCCCTGCGAGAGACATTGGCTGATACGATTCGGCAAAATTACCCGAATTTTGAAGTGCTGGTAATTGATCAAACTCGCACCCACGAATCAGAAACTCAAGTTTATTTAGAGGAATTGGCAAATGCTGGCAAAATTCGCTGGTTTAGAGTAGATTGGGCGAGTTTGCCTGCTGCTCGAAATTATGCAGTGCGACGCGCAGTTGGGGAGATTATTTTATTTATTGATGATGATGTACAATTGCCAGAGGGTTTTTTGGCGGCTCACGCTGACAACTATTTAGAAAAATCGGATGTGGGATGTGTGGCGGGCAGGGTTTTTGACAGAATGAAACTGGATAATTCTGGAGGCGATTTGGCGATTGAATATTTGCCCTCAGAAGCGATGGATGCGGGCATTGCCTGGTATTTTATCGATTTAGTGCATACAGTAAAACCGCAGCAGGTGCTCTCGGCTAGAGGCTGCAATATGTCATTTCGCAGGCAGGTTTTTGCCGAGTGCGGTTTGACGTTTGATGAGCGGTTTGCAGGTAGTGCGGTGCGGGAGGAGTCGGATTTTTGTTTGAGATTGCGATCGACTGGCATGAAAATTTGGTACGATCCTAATGCGTGTTTAGTTCACTTAGGGGAAGAGAGCGGCGGATGTCACGATGTCAGTACGCGATCGATCGAATATCAAATCACATTTTATCACAATCACTTTCTAATGGGATTGAAAAATTTAACAGCTTTTCAATGCCTGCGATTTTTTGCCAAACTCTTTGACTGCCACGTTTTGGGAAATCCGCCTTGTTATAAAAGCCACTCGCCCCTTAAAATTATAACTAGATTTGCTTTTTATATCTTGGGTTTTCTCAGTGCTATAAATACACTAATTCAATCTCTGTGGAATGATGGACAAATTTACAGCCATCAAGACAAGATTAACGCTCAATAATTACCTATTCCCCTTCGCCCTTCCCAATAAATGAGAATTCTCGTGGCTAGTCACACCTATATTGTGGACATTAATCGGGAAAAATTCAAGATATTAGCCAACCTAGAACCCGATATTGAAGTAACACTTGTAGTGCCGCAGCGTTGGAAACCCGGAGGCGTACAAAATAAAATTATAGAAACGCAATTTTATCAAAAGGGTTCATTTAAAGTAATCCCTGTCTCCAACTTGAGTCAAAACAATCAAGGATTGCTAAGCTTTGGCACTGATTTAATTAAAGTTTTGCAAAACTTTAGACCGCAGATTATCCAAGTTGAGCAAGGTTCAAAATCTATCGCTTGTGCACAGTTAATCTTACTAAATAAACTGCTAAAATTGCAAGCAAAAAATATATTATTTACCTGGTGGAACCTGCCTTATCAATTGAATTGGCCAATTTCAGTCTTAGAAAATTACAATCTTCAGCACACCGACGGAATTATTGCAGGCAACCTAGATGGAGCTAAAATTTTGCGCCAGCGGGGCTATCAAGGTGCGGTAAAAGTAATGCCTCAACTTGGAGTAGATGAAACTTTGTTTCGCCGTACTGGTAAAAACGCTGATTTATCGCGCGGGTTCGGCATTGAACCGACCGATTTTGTGGTAGGGTTTGTAGGGCGATTTGTGGAAGAAAAAGGATTGTTAACTTTAGCTGAAGCCTTGGCAGGGTTGAAAAAAAACTCTTGGAAGTGGCTGTTAGTAGGACAAGGAAAATTGCGGACGCACCTCGCCGAAAAATGTATTGAATGGGGAATTAGCGACCGAATAATCTGGGTAGAAAGCGTTTCCCACGAAGAAATCCCCCCCTACATTAACTTAATGAACTGTTTGGTATTGCCCTCGCAAACCAGCTATAAATTCAAAACTTTTACCACTGTGGGCTGGAAAGAACAATTCGGTCATGTTTTAATTGAAGCGATGGCCTGTCACATTCCGGTGATTGGTTCCGACTGCGGGGAAATTCCCCACGTTATCGGCGATGCGGGGTTATTATTCCCAGAAGGAAATGCAGGGGTTTTGCGAGAGTGTTTGCAGAAATTGATGGAGCGGCAGGAGTTGGCTGCTGATTTGGGCGATCGGGGTTATCATAGAGCGATGAGCAATTATACAAATCAAGCTTTAGCTGAGCAGTTATTGGAATTCTACAAAGAATTGTTGTAGCTTTTAGCTATAATGCAAGTGTTAAATAAAAAAAACTGTGGTAAATGTCTATTCCTCCCGACATACGCTCTTTGGTTAGCGAACTATACCAGGTACTAGACGATACCGAACGCCAAGCAACGCTGGGACTCTTTGCACTTAGAAGAGCAATGTCTCTTTTTCCACAAAATGAAATACTGATGCAATACTTTTCTTCGATCAGTAATTTTCAATTTAACGTAGCAGGTGTTCGCTTACAAGCCGAGCACATGGTGGGCAATGTGTTGATGGCTGGTGTGCCCGATGAAGATGTTCAAAAAGCAGGAGATTATTTAGCAGCCTTGCTACGTATGGCTCCAGAATCGAAAATTATGATAGACAAAGTAGTTGAGAAATTAGAAGCATTGCCATGAAACAATTACCAGATGAAAGCCTACTACTGGAAATCCTTGAAATTGTGAAAGCTGCGGAAGCAAAAGCCAGTGAAATGTATGAATTTTCCAAGACAATGGCTCACAATACCCAAATTACAGCAACAAAGAGAGAGGAAGCTGAACAGCTAGACGGGCAACCTTTTGCAGATCATTAAATTTGTAATGGGAGATGTTGGTATGTTGATTTAAATAACTATCCCCATGCGGATTCTCCAAATTATCCCCTCAATTTCCTTGGTATACGGCGGGCCAAGTCAAATGGTCCTCGGACTTTCTGCGGCCCTCGCTTCTAGATGTATTGATGTCACAATTATCACCACAGATTCTAACGGAGATATCGGTCAACATCCCTTAGATGTGAGTCTAAATCAACCAATAAAACAAAACGGTTATCAGATTATTTATTGACGCTGTTCTCCGTTTCATAGATATAAGTTTTTACTCTCGTTATTGCAGTGAAAGTTGCAGGGCTTACGCATGGGGGGGGCTAGAAACCCGGTTTCTATGAGTTTTGCGAGGAACGAGAAATATACGAAGAAAGCGGGTTTCGGAAGTCTTTTGATAATCAGATGTATGTACTGCCAAAATTCCTCATCAATCAGGAATAAAACTGTTAAGTTCTTCGACTAGCAAATGTACTGTTGTTGAAGGATAGTCAGTTTCAGGATTGGGGCGATCGTATTCAATTAAAAGCCGTTTTGCGTGTTTAATTGCATCCTGCTGTCTGTCTTTTAGTTCCTCATAAATTGTCTCACTGTTTTTCTCATACTTGTGTCCCAGTAACTTCGTCAACATATTTTGATAATCTTTGCGAGAAATTCCAGTATTATAAAAATGGAAGTGTAGTAAATACCAAAGTTCAAAAGCATCATTGGAGTAAGCTACTTTAATGCCGTTAGTTTTGGCAAGAGTTATAGCTGCATTAAAATTTTGGGCATCGTGAGGATTTTTATCGTTTCTATCCCACATTCCGCACCATAGGGTGTCACACAGTATAATTACTCAGAAAAATCGATTTTTCAAGTGATAAATTATGCCTTTCCTAAAATTTGTATCAGTTAAAACACGGTATAAAAG
>JARCMA010000111.1 GCA_030248405.1 Microcoleus sp. MP8IB2.171 | reverse complement strand
TTCAATTAAGAATTCAAGCGAAGTCCCAGACGGCGCAATTGTCCCCGCAGGCTGGCATCAATTACTTGAGAGCCTACTTTGATTACCACACCGCCGATTAAATCTGCGTCAATTTTGGTTTCAATTTCTACGCTTCGAGCGCTGGTCATCGCCTGCACCTTCTCGCGAACAGTCTGCTGTTGAGCATCTGAAAGCGGGACTGCCGATGTAACTTCAGCCAATACTGTTTGGTTGAGTTCTCGGAGCTTTGCCAAGTATTGTTGACCAATTCCTTCTAAAAAAAGAATTCTTCCTTTGTCTACTAACAGCTTCAGAAAGTTGTGCATCAAGGGGTTCATTTCTTCACCCGCTATTTGCTTAATCACGGCTTTTTTAGCATCAGCTTTAATCAGCGGATTAGCTAAAAATTGACGCAAATCTTCGGAACTTTCTAGTAGGCTAAGCAAAGAACGAATGTCTTCGCCGAACTTCTCTGAGAGATTGCTGGACTGAGCCAGTGACATCAAGGCAGATGAGTAAGGCTGTAAGACTGCTGTGCTAACGATACTCACTTTTTAGCCTCCCAGTAACGCAATGCTGCGATCGATTAAGTGGTTTTGGGCGTTTTCGTCCAAGCTAGCTTTTAACTGGCTTTCCACCCTTGCCATTGCCATTGATACGACAGCAGATCTCAGTTGGGCGATCGCTCTTTCCTGCTCCGCTTCCAACTCTTGACCTGCTGTTGCTTTCATGCGTTCAACTTCCTGCGCCGCTTGAGCTAGAATTACTTCTTTTGCCTTCTTTGCGGTTTCTTCAGCCGCGGCACGAATTCGCGCCGCTTCTGCTTGTGCTTCAGTCAATTTTTGCTGTTGCTCTGATAGAGCTGCTGCTGCATCTTTTTGGCGTTTTTCTGCTTCTCTAATCGCCTCTTCGATGCTCGATCGCCTCTCAGTCAGGATTTTTCCTAAAAAGCCGCGCCCGAAATAAAACAGCACTGCAATAATAATGACCAGGTTAATCAGATTGGTTTCTAAAATATCGAAATTGAAACCGAAACCACCTTCGCCGCTAGCTTCTGTGGCTAGCAATAAAACAGTCCCCATGATACTCTTCCATAATTGCGCGTGCAGATTTGGTGAACCGACGTTAAATTTAAGATTGCATCCACAATCTCAAACTTTTCGGTCTCGCTATTTGACCAGCGACGGCCCTAATAGCTTTTCGAGAATTTGGTGGCTGAGAGCATCTACTTGTTGCTCTAGCGAGCGCATAGCTTCTTGCTTTTGCTGCTCGATTTCTTGTCCTGCTTTTTCTCGCGCCACTTGAGCTTCTTGTTGAGCCTCAGCGACTTTTGCTGACCCAATTTTTTGAGCCTCAGCTTGAGCCGCAGCAATTACTGATTGAGACTGCTTGCGAGTTTCTCCCAGTTTATGCTCATACTCCTGCGCTAGTTGCTGAGCCTTTGCCAAGCGTTCTTTGGCTGCGATTTGGGTGTTCCGAATGTAATCAGCGCGATCGTCAATTGACTTGCTGAGCGGCTTGTAAAAAATTACATTCAAGACTGCGACTAGAATTAAAAACTGCACCGCCATCAGAGGCAGCGTAGCATCCAAATCAAACAGTCCCCCTTCCTTTGCCGCTTCTTCAACTGCTAGTAATACTGTCCAGTGCATCATGATTTTTTGACGGCTTTCATCTAATTCGCTTAATCGAATTTAGACTTGAGATTTTGGATTAGAATAACCCTCCAAAACCTCAAATCTAAAATTTCAAATTATTATGCGAAGGGGTTGGCAAACAATAGCACTAGGGCTACGACCAAACCATAAATTGTCAACGCTTCCATAAACGCCAAACTCAACAGCAAGGTACCACGGATTTTGCCTTCTGCTTCAGGCTGACGAGCAATACCTTCTACAGCTTGGCCTGCTGCATTTCCTTGACCAATGCCAGGGCCGATAGCGGCTAAACCTACTGCCAAAGCGGCGGCAATTACGGAAGCGGCAGCAACGATTGGATCCATGATGATTTTCCTTATGTAAAGTACAAAATTGAGAACAGAAAGTCTAGAGAATTGTCCGATTTTACTACAGCAAGTTTAGGTTGGAAAATTTTATTTTTCCTCCCTCATTCTTCGCCGTTTATCGGCTTTGTTAATCGTGTTCTTCTTCGCCGTGACCGCCTTCTAGAGCTTCACCAATATAGGCTGCGGCCAAGGTAGCAAAAATCAAAGCTTGAATTGCACTCGTAAATAGTCCCAGAACCATTACTGGCAGAGGAACAAATAAAGGCACTAGCAACACTAGCACTCCGACCACCAATTCGTCAGCAAGAATGTTACCAAACAAACGGAAACTCAGAGACAGAGGCTTAGTGAAATCTTCTATGATTTTGAACGGCAGCATAAATGGCACCGGTTCTACATAGTGGGCGAAATACCCCAAGCCGCTTTTGCTGAGACCTGCATAAAAATATGCCAAAGATGTCAGCAGTGCAAATGCTACCGTCGTGTTGATGTCAGCGGTAGGAGCTCCCAATTCGCCTGATGGCAGCTTAATCAGCTTCCAAGGAATTAGAGCGCCAGACCAGTTTGACACAAAGATGAACAGAAATAATGTACCAATAAACGGTACCCAAGGGCGATATTCTTTTTCCCCAATTTGGTTTTTAGCCAAGTCCCGAATATATTCCAGCGCATACTCCATAAAATTTTGCATTCCGCTGGGAATTCTTTGGATTTTGCTGGTTCCTAAAAGGGAAACTATAACTAAAACAGCAATTACAAACCACGAGGTTATAAAAACTTGCCCGTGAACTTTGAGACCGCCAAGTTGCCAGTACAATTGCTGGCCAACTTCCAATTTGGCGAGGGGGAAACGATTAAAGGTGTTTAGAACGTCAAGCATTGCCATTCAACGGGCTTCCCCATACAAATCGATGAGTTGAGTTGTGCTACATTCCCTGACTTACCTGTAGTCTAGTGCTAATGCACTTCGGATCACGTAAACCATCAGCGCAGCTTTGTAAGTCAGAAATCCCAAAAATATCGGTAAAATCTGTAGCTGATTCCACTGTGTTCCTACTATCATCACCGCGAAAAACAGACCTAACCTGGTCTTGCTGATGCGTTGATTTTCGCTGCCGATTCGTTCAACATCTCTAGCCAACATCTTTAAGTAAACCACACCTGTACTCGCCCCTAGCAAATAGTTCAGGGCAATGTTGAGGGAGTAAAAGATCCAAACGGAGATAAAAATAATCGCCGTAAAAGCAAGGGTGTAGGCCAACAACTCTTGTTGCAGGCTATAAAAATCTTGCATCGGATTGCTTGTCTCGGACGAGGCTGTCGAGACTGTCGAGACAGTGCCAGCTTGAGGAATATCCTCGGTTACTGGTGCGGGTTCGGTGGGTGTGTTTTGCGTGTTCACGAAGCTCAGAAACTAATGCAGGTAGCAGGCGAGTGCTTTGCAAACTCATGAAGAATCATACCACGCTGCGGTAACAATACTTAAAATAAAATTAATTATATTTTGGGATTTTGGTGTCGGGCGCTTCAGAAATCTTAACTGGTTAAATGTGCGATCGCCCTTACTCTACCTTTCCCACCGCCCGATCGCACCTTCTCGCACTTTGTATCTATTTCGCCGCACTAAGTGTGCCTCACTTCCTTCAAACCGCCGCCAAAGCTGTAAAATTTAGCCACAATATAAAGTTTTGTAACAAAGTAAAAAGTTTTGCATAAAAAACAAGTTCTCCACCAGATAGACAGATAGAGGAATAAATTTTCTATCAATCTAGGTGCTAGCAAAAATGAAAACTCAAAACCTGATGACATCGGCGGTGACAGCAATCGTTGCAGTATCGACGCTTAGCGGAAGCGCGATCGCAGGCACAATCCGGCACGATCGATCCGACACCCAATACAGAAACTTTGCCAACCAATTTACCAGCGTCGGCCGCCTCTAAACCGGATTCTCTATTGGCGGACGCTCTGTCAGTGGCAGTTGTTCGGGAACCCTGATCAGCGCTAACTGGATACTGACAGCAGCCCACTGCTTTGAAGATCCGCTGGGAAACGGACAAATGCTCAGAAGCGGAAGTTTTACACTGGGAAGCACCAGCTATTCAATTAATTTGGGGCTTCAACACGGAGGATGGCTCAGCAGTGGGAGGAATCTAACTGCGGGTGTTTTCAACCCCTGTCGGACTATCGGGCTACTGATAACTGTTAAAAGTCGCCATTCAATGTGGTAAAGCTGGCTGCGCTTAAAGCCGCAGGTTGGACTCCGGTAACAACCCCTAAAATTTGTCCGGTAGCAACAATCCGAATAGCTGTATTGCTACCCGAAGCATCTAAGGCAATTCCTGCAAAGGCCAGTCCGTTGGTGAGGGCGATCGCATCTTGACCCGCCGTGAAATCGGCAATCACATCGGCTTCAAATCCGCTGGAGGCGGCTGCATTCACGCGCAGTACAAACAGATCGTTTCCAACTTCACCTGTCAGAATGTCTTTACCGAAGTCACCTACCAATTGGTCGTTACCTTCTCCTCCAAAGAGCAGATCGTTGTTTTGTCCGCCCCTGATGATGTCATCACCCGAACCGCCATAGAGCGTATCATTTCCGAGGTTTCCAGCGATCGAGTCATTGCCGGCGTTGCCCTCGATGCGATCGCTACCGCGACCGCCCCAGAGCGTATCATTGCCGTTGGCTCCTAGTATAGTATCGTCGCCGGCATTGCCATTCACCCGATCGGCAGATGACGAGCCTTGGATCAAGTCGTTACCATCTAAACCTTGAACCAAGAGATTGCGGACTTGAGCCGGATCGATCGTAATGTTATCGGCATTGATAGAGAGGTTGAAGAAGGGGCCATCGGGGCCGTAGGGGATAGGAGAAATCGTTCCAGGTGCGAAACCATATTGAAGATGATCGACTTCCCAGTTATTTTTACCGGGCATGGACAATCGAATTGATGAGATCCCGTTTGGATTGATCGCTCCAAAAAATCTATCTTCTGAGGTAGTACGCGAAATACTCTCATCACCCAGCGAAAAAGGGCCGGTCACCCCCAGAGATTCTCCCGATGGCCCAAACGCCTCAAAGAACGTGTTATTCACGAGGTCGCGAGACAGGGGTGTGCCCCCACCATTCCTGCCAATATCAGTCCAGACGATTCCAGCATGGGTTGGCAATTGACCCCCAAGTGCATTTGCCGAAAAGTCGAAGGTAAAGCTGCTAGTCGTGAGATTCGAGAATAAGCTGCTCGTGTTTCCTGTCGCCCGATTGTCAATAACACCGTCATCGCCGTCCACCGAGTCGCTGAACCCTGTTGTAATATTTGTTGTGGCAAACTCACGAACAGTAACACCCGGTGTATTTAAAGCGCCGTCTTCAAAGTCTTCTAAATGAAAGTAAGTGAATCTTACTGGGCTAAATGGGCTGATGGCAGTTCCCGCCGATGGATTATTGAAAGCTAAGTAGGGAAGTGGACCCAAAAACTGAGGATTGTTAGACATGGTGTGTTGAATGATTTAGGATTGCTATAGAATTATTGAATAAGTTGAAACTCTTGCAGCGCCGGGATGAAGTTTTTATTCTCGTGGCTCGATCGACTAAGCTTAATTAAAGCAAATCGCTCGATCGCGCCCAAAGCCTTCCATTGTGCCAAAGTAATAGTCAAATCAAACTCTTGGGCTTTGGCTGTCACAGATTCTGGTATGGTTGCAGCATCCATCCAGGGCGGATTTGGGTCGATCGCCAAATCAGTTCCACATTTCCCAGTATGTTTGATTAATACTTGGTTTAGCTGTTCTCGATATTCGATAATTTCTGCACTTGTCAAACAAGGAAGCTCTACAATTGTTTGGCGTTCTGTTTGAGTAAAATGATTCCAGTCTTGCAACTTGAGTTTAATGCCGCAAGTATCTAACTTGAGGCGTACTTGCATTGGAATGCAGCGCAGCGCTTCTACAAAATCGGCTTCAAATTTAAAGAATGTCATAGATATATGGATTTGCAAATTAGATTTTTTTATTAACCACAGAGGGCGCAGAGGGCGCAGAGTAAGAGAGTAGAGAGAAATCGATGCAGGTTTTTTGTTCTCTATTAATAATGGCAGAAAATCGAGTCAGCATCTATAATTAAATAATATTACAAAGCATTGACATGAATCCCGTAGACTACCTTCGGATTAGCTTGATAGACCGCTGCAACTTCCGCTGTCTCTACTGTATGCCGGAAGGTAGCGAGTTGGACTATGTATTGCAGCAGCAGTTGTTAACCCACTCGGAATTGCTAACTCTGCTGCGGGAAGTTTTCATACCCGTGGGATTTACCAAGTTTCGCTTGACGGGAGGGGAACCGCTGCTGCGGCCTGGGGTGGTGGAGTTGGTAAGGTCGATCGC
>JARCMA010000110.1 GCA_030248405.1 Microcoleus sp. MP8IB2.171 | reverse complement strand
CTCGATCGTCAGCACTTGGAAATTACTCACTTGATTTTAGATTTTAGATTTTAGAGACCGATCGCGCGAACACCCAATTACTCAGGGAGCAAATTAGCATCAGGAGGCCCAGCCGATTCAGGAATCGAGGGCGGCGCGGGTTCCGGAGCCGGAGCCGGAGGAGCAGGTTCCGGAGCCGGAGCCGGGGCCTCTTGTCTCGCGGGCGGATAGTAAGGTTCCGGCTCCCTCGCGGGCGGATAGTAAGGTTCGGGAGCCGGCTCTCTAGCAGGCGGATAGTAAGGTTCCGGCTCCCTAGCAGGCGGATAGTAAGGTTCCGGAGCCGGGGCCTCTTGTCTGGCAGGCGGATAGTAAGGCTCTGGCTCTGGCGCGTACTCCTCCTGTCGCGGAGCTGGCGCGTACTCCTCCTGTCGCGGAGCTGGCGCGTACTCGCGAGCGGGTTCCGGCGGCGGCGCACTGTTGGCTCTGAGTTCAGCACTCCAGCGCCCGATCGCACCTGCAGCCTCTGAATACAGCGCCCTACCGTAACCGATTTGGGAAGCCGTATTGATCGCCGCTCCTAGACTCCCTTGAGATGCCAATTCCGCAGCTCGATCGAGAATCGGTCTGTCTTGAGCAACTTGCAGTTCGCTCACCCACTGATAGACATTATCCTGAGCTTTCGCGTACAAAGTCCTACCGCTCTTAATTGCCGAAGCTTTTTCAATAGCAGCACTAAGTTTTCCTTGCTTCGCCAGGGCGATAGCTTCATCCAAAAAAGGCTGATCTTGAATAACTTCTATGCGTTTCGTCCACTGAGCCAAGAGAGTTTGCGCCTCTATCCTGCGGGGGCGGTTTTGAGCAACCAGGAGTAGCTGAGCCATGCCGCCCTTGAGTCCTTCAACCGTTTGCGCTTCTGCCAACTGCTTCGCCAGAGTCAGAAAAGATTGGTCTTCGATCCGCTGAATTTCCCGGCGCCAAGCAGCCACCAAAGTTTGAGCGTGAACCCGCCGTGGTTGCTTAAGTCCGATGGTTTGCGCTTGCTCTATCGCGAGTCCAAACGTCCCTATCTGACCAAAACTAGCGATCGTGCTCGCCACTTGCAGACGCAGCAAATCTTGAAACTGCACCTGCAAATTTTCAATTTGAACTTGAGCTTGCTTGTACAGAGGGCGACCCGGAGCAATTTGGCTAGCAGCCCCCTGCCCTTCCAGCAAGCTAAAAATGTGTTGTGGCAGCGGAGTTGATATCGACTGGTTCCACGTCACTGCCTGAGCCCTACCCAACTGCATCAAATCTTGAGCTTCCGCAAACAGCGGGGAATCCTGCGGCACAACAGAAGCAGCCTCGATCGCCCCCGGCAGGTCTTTCGCCCCCAACCGCTTAGTAGCCATTGCCAGCAAAGTCCGGCTCCATCCCTCAATTTCCTTTTCAGCTTTAGCGCGGGCAAAAAGCTGCGAGTCTATTTTGCGAGCCAGGACTATCGCCTCAGCGAACTTTTGCGGAGTCTCGTCCTTCGCCAAATCTCTAGCCTCTTGCAAGCGCTGCCAGCCGTTTCTTTCCAAAGAAATCTGCTGGATCAGCTCGTTGTAACGCTTCTGACTCCAGAAAATATTTTCCAGCTTAAATAGAGCTTGAGCATAATCCCAAGCCTTCCTTAAATCCTCACTTTTCAAAGCTGCTAGGGCTGTATCGTAGAGTTTTTGGCCCTCCTGCCAATTTTTTTCCCAAGCAGTCACAGCCTCCTGTACATCTGGGTAAGACGGACTGGTTTTGGGAATTTTCGCCACAATCTCCAGAGCTCCCTTCAAATCCCCCAGCTCAATTTTTGCCCTGGCAAAACCCAGCATGGCTTTCGACCATTCCCCGATCAAATGTTGACCTTGCGAGTATAGCGGATGTTCTTTCGGCCAAGCCTGCACCAATGCCATTGCCGATTCTAGCTGTTCTAGCTTCCCCGACTTAGCCGCTTGTTGAGCGCAGTAAAGTCGCTCTCCGTCCGCCGCCAACGGCGACAGTTGCTGGCAATTTGGCGGCGGCGGCATCGTCAGCAACCACAGAAATGCAGCGGCACCGGTTACTCCAAATCCCACCAGGAGACTCAGCCAGATTAGCTGCCACTGCCAAAAAGTTCTTTTCCCCTCGGTCGGCTGGGCCGTTACGAAGGAACTCGCATCGCCTGTCGCCTCTGCACTGAACTGTGCCGTCGGTTTGGGGGATGGGTTGTATTGCGGTGGTGTGTGGAATTGGTCAGATTGTCGTCTCGCCATTACTTCAGCCTGTCCTGTAATGCGCACTCTTCATGTGACACTCCCACATCAAATCTATAGATTGTGATGTCGGCTTCTGACTCCTGTTAAGGAGATCGAGAACTTCCTTCAAGGTACTGGCAATCTTTCCCTCTACGGCGTTTTATAGTGAGGTTCGTGTCCAGCCCCACTGGTTGCTTCCGAGTATTTTAGGCTCTCGAAGCACGTAAATCATACCAGTTATCACATAGTTATTGACAGATCCCGGGGCCGTTTAGCAGAAAAAACAGTATAAAGCCCCGTCAGTCCATCACTTTTATATTTTAGATTTGAGATTTGAGATTTGAGATTTGACTCCACAGATGAAGTGGGGGAGGGATTAAACTAAGGTCTAACATTAAATCCGGGTCAGAAATTCCCTTATCAGACTCAGCGGTTGAAACCAATCATACACAAATTTTGCTCCACTCCAAGCCGATTAAAAAATAAAGGGGTATTAAAGCCGGATTTGGTCTACACTTTTACCTGTAGGGGGTAGGATTGATTTTTTGGGTTTAGTCGTAAATTTTATTGCCGATCGCCAAACTTGCCGATCGAGTTTCATTTTTCTGTTTTCATTTTTTTTCTACAGTGCCTAATTCCGGCTGGCGACGGCAAAAAAACTATCGCACCTAGCAAAATACTTAAATCATTTTATTACGACCGACAGGCCGATCACAAAAATCGGTTTTGCTTCCAACAGCCGCTGCTTTATCCGTTACGAAGCCTTTGGCCTATCGCTGACACTCGATGCTTGCGTGGCGGACTCTGCCGATCGATATCCGTAGAAATCTATCCGGTAGTCTACAATTTTGACACCCGTTTGCTCTTGGATTAGCTCGATTAAGTCGATCGGCAATTCCACATGAACGTCTAGAATCTGAGCCGTATCAAGACAATTGACATGAGAGTGAGAGTCGCTGACATTGCCGTACAAGCGTCCCTCCGAGCGTTCTATGCACTCAATAATCCCTTCTCTCGACAAAGCTTCTAGATTTTGATACACAGAAGTATGACCGATCGAATGCGCTTGTTTGTTGAGGCGATCGTAAATTTCGCGAGCCGAGAGGTGTTCTTTTGCCTCCCACAAAAGTTCTAGAATAAATCGACGCTGGCGGCTCAAGCGCATTCCCATCGCCTGACAGCGGTTTAAAGCATCTTCTAATGAACGAATTGGTTTCACAGCTACCGCCTTATAAAGCCTGCTCGATTTTTAATTCTGGTACAATATTGCACGCCTACATATCCACTAATTCTAACGCAGGGTTGCCCAACAGTAGAAGGTAGAGCGCAAAAATCTCGAATGAGTGAATTTTTTCGACTTGCTGCTCAACTCACGCTGCCAGCACCCCCAGAAAATTATCCGCTTCAAAAATATTGCTTTGACTCTATTCTTCTACTGCAACAACTCCTAGTTCGAGGATTTGATGGCTTGAACCAGTAACTTGGCGATTTCGGAGAGTTGCTTTTTGTTGAAAGTTTTGAGCAAAAGCTTGACTACCGCCTTCGGTTCGGCTGGAAGTGCTACTTGCTTCGATGCTGCGGCTGGGGCTGCTGGGGCGCTTGCCTCTGCTGGTTTTGGGCTTGCTGCCAAAAGTAGCAAATTTTTACTCGGAACGATCGTCTTGACTTTCCCCACTTGTACTAAATCGCCAGCTTCCTTGAGTTCTTTGATAATCAGCGGAGCTAAGACTTTATAAGAGTTTTTGGGATTAACGATCGCTGCTCTAGCTGTTTTTACTAAACTTTGCCAAGTCTCTATTTTACCTCCCAACTTATAGAGGCGAACGCACACAGCCGTCAACTCAGAGCGACTAGCAGCCGATTCTTTCTGCTTGAACACCTGCAACATTTCTTTCAGTAAAGTCATCACTTCAACAGCAAAATTCGCCGGCACAGCCCCCGCTGTTGGAGTGGCGGGCGTACCAGACCGAGCAGCCTGCACTTTGCCCGACGCCAATTTATTGAGGTGAGTTTCGAGTTGAGCAAAAACAGGCATCACCTGCTGCACGAGTTTTTCTCCCTCTTCATTCCTCAAGCCGAAAGGCCCCTCCAGTCGCCCCAGCAAGTCCTTAAGCGTATCAACTCCCTTTAAAAATAGGGATTCTGCCGTTTGGTCAACCTGGTTGACGGGCCCGTCCTTGAGCACCTTAAAACAATCTTCCAAGCGGTGAGCGGTTGTTTTAATACTATCTAAGCCAAGCATAGCCGCCCCTCCTTTCACGGAATGGGCGGCTCGAAACATCTCTTGGACGCTTTCGGGGTCTTTCATCGTGGACTTTAAATCCACTAAACCATTTTCTAGAGTATCGAGGTGCTCCTTAGCCTCCTCTATAAACAAACGCATAATTCGGTCTTGCTGATCTGACACGACAGTCCTCCTAACAATCTCAGCACCCTCCAGAAAGCACCCTCTTCGCGGGAGAAAACGCGACTCCTGCCAAAAGTCGGAAGCTCCCATGCAAAACATTCTAGCCTGCCTCAGCTAGCAGACTCAAAATACTGGTGTCGGGGCAATCTTAGCCCTAAAACTGGTGCGGTGGAGATTGAGTCTAGAGTTCTGAGGGAGTATCTGGAGCTATTTCAATGCCCATTCCTTGTTGCATCATCTGCTGATCCGTAATCAAGTCGCTTAACTCCTTGACTTCGACGCCGATGTTTTGGCAAGCCTGTTTCAGTTCCCGCTCGAAGGTGTTGAGGTCGCTCCCGTAGCCGCAAAGCTCGGCGGCTGTGGCGATTCCTTGTTGGGCGTTGGCTTTGGCGCAGTCGATCAATTCAATGCCTTTGAGGGGTTGGGAGGATGCCATAATGTCAAACCGCAATTTATCTTTTTTTCCACTGTACCTAGAACGTTGAGGTCGATCGATCTATCGAAAGGCATGAAAAATTCTGCCTGTGCTGCGCGTTACCAATTCATTATCTTTGGGGATTTCCTGAAAAGATAGCAGTTAAGATTTTCTAACCCTTACTGTGCCTAACTTAGGCTAGATTACTGTGAGAAATGTTTCCAAATCTCAAATGCACTGGGTCTGGAGCGTCCGGCACCGCCTGTTTGTGTCTGTTCTGTTTGCTATAGCAGTCGCTGTTTTCCTGCCGCCTCACTATTTCCTCCTGACTCGGACGCTGTGCATTTGGAACGCGGGCGCTGTCAGTTTCCTGCTTTTGACTTGGATGCTGATGCTGCAAGGCACTCCCGAAATAATGCGCCACCACGCTCAGCAGTTGGACGCTGGCCGCTTGGCAATCTTAAGTACGATCGTGGCAGTCGCTTGTGCTAGCTTGTTGGCGATCGTCTTCTTGCTGCGCGATACCAAAGGCCTGCCCCCAAATTTGCTATTGCTACACTTGGGGCTTTCTGTGCTGACAATTGTTGGCTCTTGGATGCAGGTGCACACTCTCTTCACTTAACCTACCAATTACCAATACTTCTAGCCATTCTACCTATACTTTCTAGACACATTCTAGTTATTTAACGTATTTACGTTATCCTAGCTGTTGAGATAGCTTAACTCTAGCTTGTTAATTTCCGGCATTATTCTAGAGCTTGGTTATTATAAGGTGCTTCCAATCTGCTGGCAGCGTCGGTAGGAAGTTTAAATCACACTATGCGTATATCGTGGTTATGTAATTTAAACGTCACTGCCAGAGCGAACAGTTAAATTAATTTACAGCTT
>JARCMA010000109.1 GCA_030248405.1 Microcoleus sp. MP8IB2.171 | reverse complement strand
CTTTTGCCTCGTTTGATAGTTGCTTTAAGTCGGGGAGTTTTTCCATTCCTTTATCTAATGTCTATCTCGTCTTCTTGTCAAGGGGGTTGAGCAATTACACAATATCATTCCTAAAACAAATGATTTGCTGTATCAATCCCGACTGTGAAAAACCTGAAAACCCGGACGGACAAACATATTGCATCAGTTGTGGCCTTGAACTCGTACCCATCCTGCGAAATCGCTTCCGCATGAGCAAATTTCTTGGTCAAGGTGGCTTCGGCAGAACTTATTTAGCAGAAGATATCGATCGACTAAATCAACGCTGTGTCGTTAAACAATTAGCGCCAAATGTCCAGGGAACTTGGGCGATTAACAAAGCGGTAGAATTATTTCAGCAAGAAGCCAGACAACTGCAACAGCTAGGACAACATCCCCAAATTCCATCACTTGATGCCTATTTTGAACAAGACAACTATTTGTATCTCGTACAGCAGTTTGTGGATGGGGATAATTTGTTGACGCTTTTCCAAAATCAGGGAATTTGGCAAGAAAACCAAGTTAAGCAACTATTACTCGAACTTCTACCTGTTCTCAAGTTTATTCACGAACAAAAAATCATTCACCGAGATATCAAGCCTGAGAATATTATGCGCCGTCGCAGCGACGGTGTGTTAATGCTGATTGATTTCGGAGTTTCCAAACAGTTGTCGGGAACAGTGATATCAAGACAGGGAACGCAAATTGGTTCGCATGGTTATGCACCGCTTGAACAAATGAAAGGGGGTGAAGCTTATGCAGCCAGCGATTTGTTTAGCTTGGGGGCGACGGCTTTTCATCTAATGACGGGGGTACATCCTTATGGTTTGTGGACGGAACACGGTTATAGCTGGACTGGAAATTGGCAGCAACATTTGAAAAAGCCCATTGACAAGGGACTGGAATTAATTTTCTCTAAGTTGTTGGCAAAAGATATCCAGCAGCGCTATCAATCAGTAGAGGAAGTTTTAAGAGATTTTCAACGTCAGTCAACGCCAAATTTTATACCGACTTTACAAAAGTTTGACTTTGAGACGGTGACAGTTGATGTGCGGGGTAATATAACTAGCCGTCAACGCCGTCAAGCACAATTTATTAGTGAAAATTTAGGTAGCGGTGCAATCTTAGACATGGTAGCAATTCCTGGCGGCCGTTTCGTGATGGGTTCCCCCAGTACAGAAGCAGGGCGAAGTAACAATGAAGGGCCGCAGCGTACTGTTAATATCTCTCCTTTTTTTATGGGTAAATATCCCATTACTCAAGAACAGTGGGAAGTAGTGATGGGGAATAACCCTTCTGATATCAAAGGTTTGAAACGTCCTGTAGAACAAGTAAGCTGGAATAATGCTCTGGAATTCTGCCAGAAAATTTCTCAAAAAACCGGCAAGATTTATCGCTTACCTTCGGAAGCCGAATGGGAATATGCTTGTCGCGCCGGAACTACAACGCCTTTCTATTTTGGCGAGACAATTACCCCGGATTTAGTTAATTATGATGGCAATCATCCCTACGGTTCTGCGCCGAAGGGACTTTACCGCAAACAAACAACGGATGTGGGGAGTTTTGGGCCGAATCCGTTTGGTTTGTATGATATGCACGGGAATGTTTGGGAATGGTGCAGCGATAAATGGCACGATAATTATAGTGGCGCACCGACTGATGGAAGTTCTTGGGAAACTGGAACAGATAATAACCGAGTGCTGCGTGCTGGTTCCTGGAACTGCAATACGGTCTATTGCCGTAGTGCCTATCGTGGCAGGCATTCGGCGGTCCATCGCAGCAGGCACCTCGGTTTTCGCGTGGCGGTAGCTTCGGTTTCTTCCTCGTCCTAGTTTCCGCGTAGTAGTGGTAGGGTGCGTCGCATTGAACAATCTGCAAATCAAATCGACAATTTCACAGCGACGCACCACAAATTAGTAAGGTGCGTCGCCCGAAATAATCTGCAAGTTCGATCGACAATTTCACAGCGACGCACCCTACAAATTAAACTGAAAAACTTATCTGCTCCGTGCTATTGCCATAACTTGCCGCGCCAAAATTGACTTTACATTGACTTTACATTGACTTTACATGGCCGCACAGATTCCCATGATGATATAGTAGGTCAATTCCCAATAAAAGTCAAGGCTTGATCAGTCTTAAATTCTAATATTTCAAAAAGCCCATCAAGCCTAGCTATCCCTAGAAAATCGCGCTTAATTCCCTTAACCAATGGCAAAACCTGTATATTGCCTAACCAAAGGTTCGTGAAATGCTAAAACTATATCTTCTTTAGGAACACCCAACTTAACTAACTCATCTGCTATCCCAATCTCAGTTCCATCATGCTGTATCCAAATCTTTCCGTCTTTTATATCTAAATGCAAGACACAACCATACCTGCGCTGACGATTTTTCCAACCAGCATATACTAACTGATAGTGATCCCGGTCGGTATCAAAGATTGTTTCTCTGTCTACATCCGGGTCTGGGGAACCTAAATTAGCATACTCCTGCAATAATTGTTGAATGTATGCTCTGTAAGTTTCTAATTTATTCTCCATTGCACAATCACCTCATTAGTCGGATCGTAAACAATTAGCTTGACTTCAAAACGTTGAATAATAGTTTGGATCAATTGAAGAGAGAAAAAAGTTTGATAAGTTCCGTTAGGAATAGCTAAATATAATTCTCGTCCGGGGTACTGTTCTTCTAGAGCTACGCGATAATTTATAAATTGTCCCATAGCAGTATGAAACTCATAGATATTTGAAGTGCCAATAAAGCTTTTCACTTCAACTGCTATCTTTTGGCCATCTTTTTCTGCCGCAATTAGCTTTTCCGCTCCTAAATCAACATACATTTCGACTCCACCCACATCAAGCTTCAAGGGGTCGTCGGTAATTCTCCAATTTTCTGTTTCAAGAGCTTTTTTTACAGCATTGTGGAAAACATCTTTGGCAGGCATTTTTAATATGTATACTCACGTCCAGTAACTTAAAAACTATCTTAGTTTCCTGTAAATATCCAACACACACTTTAGG
>JARCMA010000108.1 GCA_030248405.1 Microcoleus sp. MP8IB2.171 | reverse complement strand
TGGTGAAGCTGAGAATTTGTTAGGCGTTACGGATTTGTACGACCCGGCTGACCCTTGGGCGCATTACATTTTTAATGCGATTAAGGCGAAGGAATTGTTTATTAAGGATATTAACTACATCGTCACTCCCGATCGCGAAGTCGTGATTGTGGATGAGTTTACCGGCCGGGTGATGCCGGGACGGCGCTGGAGTGACGGTTTGCACCAGGCGATCGAAGCGAAGGAACGGGCGGAAATTCAGCCGGAAACTCAGACGCTGGCGACGATTACTTATCAGAATTTCTTTTTGCTGTATCCGAAGCTGTCGGGGATGACTGGGACGGCGAAGACTGAGGAGACGGAGTTTGAGAAGATTTACAGTCTGGAAGTGACGCTGATTCCGACTAACCGGATTACCAGCCGTACTGACCTTTCGGATATGGTTTACAAGGCGGAGGCTGGGAAGTGGAATGCGATCGCCCAAGAATGCGCGGAAATGCACGATATGGGTCGGCCGGTGCTGGTGGGTACTACAAGCGTGGAAAAGTCGGAGTTGCTGTCGCGCCTGCTCCAGGAACGGAAAATTCCTCACAATTTGCTGAATGCTAAACCGGAAAATGTGGAGCGGGAATCAGAAATTATTGCTCAAGCCGGACGCAAAGGCGCTGTGACGATCGCCACGAACATGGCGGGACGCGGTACAGACATCATTCTGGGCGGTAATTCTGAGTACATGGGCCGCCTGAAGTTGCGCGAGTATCTGATGCCCAGAATCGTGCAGCCAGAGGATGGAGAAGACTTTTCGCTGGCGCAAGTGCCCGGTATTGGCGGCCGCCCCGCACCTCAAGGTTTTGGTCAAACTGCGAAAAAGGTCAAGTCTTGGAAAGCTTCGGCGCAGATTTTCCCGACGCAGCTATCGAAAAATGCCGAGCAAATGCTCAAAGCGGCGGTGGAATTGGCGGTGAAGGAGTACGGGGAGCGATCGCTCTCGGAATTAGCGGCCGATGACATCGTGGCTGTAGCCTCGGAAAAAGCGCCGACAAAAGACGTAGTAATTCAAAAATTGCGGGAAGCTTACAATTTAACTCGCAGCGAATACGATGCTTTTACCAGCACTGAACACGATGAAGTCGTGCAGTTGGGTGGCTTGCACGTCATCGGTACCGAACGCCACGAGTCGCGCCGGATCGACAATCAGTTGCGCGGCCGGGCGGGACGCCAAGGAGACCCGGGTTCTACGCGGTTTTTCTTGAGTTTGGAAGACAATTTGCTGAGGATTTTCGGTGGCGAACGGGTGGCCGGTTTGATGAAGGCTTTCGGTGTTGAGGAAGATATGCCGATCGAATCTGGAATGCTGACTCGTTCCCTCGAAGGCGCTCAGAAAAAAGTCGAAACCTACTATTACGACATCCGCAAACAGGTATTTGAATACGACGAAGTGATGAACAATCAGCGTCGAGCAATTTATGCGGAACGTCGCCGAGTATTGGAAGGTTTGGACTCGAAGGAACAGGTAATTAAGTATGCCGAACAAACGATGGATGACATCGTGGGAGCATACATCAATCCCGATTTGCCTTCGGAAGAATGGGAAGTCGAAAAACTTGTGAGCAAGGTGAAGGAATTTGTTTATCTGCTCGCTGACATGACACCGGATCAACTAGAAGATTTGTCCGTTGAGGAAATTAAAACATTCCTGCACGAACAAGTACGCAACGCTTACGACATGAAGGAAGCTGAAGTTAATGCAATCCGATCTGAATTGATGCGAGATGCGGAACGGTTCTTTATTTTGCAGCAAATTGATACTTTGTGGCGGGAACACTTGCAACAAATGGATGCTTTGCGCGAGTCTGTAGGCCTGCGTGGTTACGGCCAGAAAGACCCGTTAATCGAGTACAAAACTGAAGGTTACGAGCTGTTTTTGGACATGATGACGGATATCCGCCGCAATGTGGTTTATTCGCTGTTCCAGTTCCAGCCGCAGCCGGCAATGCAAGTTTCGCCAGAGATGGTTTGAAAATAGTTAACAGTTAACAGTTAACAGTTAACTGTTGACTGTTGACTGTTAACAGTTAACTGTTGACTGTTGACTGTTGCTGGTTCCCAGGCTCTTCCTAGGAACCAGTTGATTTTACACCACCCGTGTCATGGAAGAAGAATAAAAGAAGACCAAATACAGATATTCGCATTGAAATATTGTATAACCTGGAATTATGCCAACTATTTTACGAATAGGTCCTTACCGACTTTACTTTTACAGCCATGAACCAAATGAACCACCTCATGTTCATATTGACAGAGACAAATCATCGGTTAAGTTTTGGTTGGAGCCAGTCAGTTTAGGAAACAACCTTGGTTTTAGTGCTAAAGAACTTCGTAAAATACAGTCGGTAGTACAAGAAAATAAACAAACGCTATTGGAGGCTTGGTATGGGTATTTTGGCGATTCGAGCGGACGAGAGAGTTAAGCACATTCATTTTACAGAAGAAACCATTAGTGTTGATTTGATGGATGGACGAATCATTACCGTCCCTTTAATTTGGTATCCAAGATTGTTTCATGCAACGCCCGATCAAAGGGAAAAATGGGAAGTATGTGGAGGAGGCTATGGCATTCACTGGGAAGAAATTGATGAAGACCTCAGTACAGAAGGAATGCTGCGAGGTGCACCGGCTCCGAGGCCTAAAATTACTCATTAATTTCGATCGCTAGTTCACTTCTAAGCTTTCGTAATATAGCCTTTCTCACGTAAGAGATAAAGGAGGTATTTAAGGTAGATTTGAGATTAGACCCAATCTTCTTGATCGCTTTTTTGTTTCCTGTAAACCTCACCTTTGGCGTGAATTTTGCGGGTTTGTTCATAAAGAGTTTCTTCGGTATGATTCCATTTTTGCAGGACTTTTTTTAAGTCCGATTGAATATCTCTAGCGCCAGGAAAGCCTCGGTAGCGAATTATTAATCTTGCTAATTCCGATAAATTGTAGTCGGTTGCTTCTCCTGCTAATAAAGTATCGACACTGGCTCGATCGCGCTTGTATTGCGGATGCTGCTGATCTTGAGTTTTTTCTACTGAATCCATACTATTTATGTTTCCCAATCATTTGAAAATGTTGCTACAAGCAACCGCCACCCAAAAGCGCGGACATAAATAACCTCATGAATAGAGTCTTAAATCCGCGCTTCATAAACGGTTTGATTCGGGTATCATAACTGTCAACTGTCAACTGTCAACTGTCAACTGTCAACTGTCAACTGTTTAAATTGTCGCTTCAGTCATTCCCAGAAATTTTTGTGTTTGTTCAGTAATACCAAATAGTCGATCGCCGTGACAAAAAATTTCCCAGGCGCGAATTCCCATAAAACCAATACCTGCAACCGCCAAGGGCATCGCTGCGGCACCTAAAAGCGCGGCAATGGGGGGAAATATCATGCACAGTGTTAACAGAATGCCAGTAATAACACCACCAGCAATGCCAGCTTTGGCGGTGGCGGTAGCGACTTGTTCCACTAACTCTGACTGGGTAATTTTGCCTTCCACGCACAATAGCGAATTTTCTAAGATAGAAAATATTAACTCAATTACTGCTGCTGCGATCGCCCCTTTCATTGCAGCCCCAACGATTTCGGCAACTGCTGCTTTAAACGCTGCATCCGTTAAAACTTGCTTAGCGACTGCTAATTCTGCGGCAGTCATGTCTACACCACCGCGATCACGATTCACCCAAAAATATTCAAAAATCCCGTTAGCAGCTTCGCTTCCGCCTCCATTGACGTGCGCTTGGATGTGACTCCAATCTTTATCTTGACAGAAGTTGCGAATTGCTTCTGGGCCTTGAGCACGAATTTGGGCGGGTATGGATTCAAATACTTTTGCTGCTTCTTGCACATTTCGGATGCCGTCACGCACCCCAGCCCTAGCAAATTTGAATTGCAGATTTGTTGGCAGGTTCTCAAAACGGATGTTATGTGCTATTTTAAAAGCTTCTTGAGTGGCGATCGCCCCGGCACTAACCATTGAACTTGGCGCTGATTGTACCCACGCCGTTAATACAGTTGCATTTTCCTCAAATTTTGCATCAATTTGGTTGCCTAAGTTTTGGATATCGGCAACAGTTTCTTGTACTTTAGCCGTTAGGAATTCGAGCGGATTCTGGCTAATTTCCATGTTGATCCAGCTTGCATCGTTAATAATTGAATTATTTTGACTATAACATTCCTCTTCAGTAAGTGTGATTTTTTACTGAATTGCTTCTACCTTCTAACTCCGGCTGTAAATTTAGAGCTTTTTTTTGATAAAATAAACCTTCATTGATTCGACCTTGCTCTTCCAAACTTTTGCCTAAATTCCAATAAGCGACGGCTAAATCTGGTTGAAGAGCAATAGATTTTTGATAGTAAGTTATGGCGTCATCGAGCTGGCCTTGTTTGTAAAACATACTGCCCAAGTTAACATAGGCTTCGACAAAGTTAGGGTCAAATTCGATCGCCTTTGAGTATGCGCGAATTGCCGCGTCTATTTTGCCTTGGGCTTGCAGGATATTGCCTATAGTTTTGTAGGCGGCGGCGAAATTCGGTTGCTGGCGAAGTGCTTGGTAACAGGAGGCGATCGCCTCTACATATTTCTGTTGCGTATAATAAATTTCAGCTATCTTGTTGAGTGCGATCGGACTATCGGCTTGAATGGCTAGTAATTTTTGATATTGAGCGATCGCCTCGTCAACTTTTCCTGATTTCTGGAGGCTCTCGCCCGCGGACAAATACTGCTCTGCTAACTCGGAATTTACGGTCATAGATTTTACTTTAACAGCCGACACTACTTTACCACAAGTGTTAGTTAGCAACCGCGATTTCTAGGAATATTCTGACTATTTGAGATTTTAAATTTGTTTCTGTACCGGAATGCGGAAAAAAATAGTATGATTATTTTGAACCAGCATCAACGCTAATTGCAGAGGAAATCTCATGGCATCACTAGCAGGAAAAGTGGCAATTGTGACTGGTGCATCGCGGGGAATAGGACGCGCGATCGCCCTCCGATTATCGCAAGAAGGCGCATCGGTTGTCGTCAACTACGCCCGAGGCGCAGATCAGGCTAAAGAGGTTGTGTCAGCGATTGAAGCAGCGGGCGGGAAAGCATTAGCCGTGCAAGCCGATGTCAGCAAAACCGCAGAAATTCGCGATTTGTTCGATCGCACTCAGGCAACCTATTCACAAGTAGATATTTTAGTCAATAATGCAGGAGTAATTCTTTACAAACCTGTAGCGGAAGTTACCGAAGCAGAGTTTGATAATCTTTTTGCAATTAACGTCAAAGGCACGTTTTTTGCTTGTCAAGAAGCTGCTAAACGCATGGCGGAGGGAGGAAGAATTGTTAATTTTTCCAGTTCGACAACGGCGATAATGATGCCAACTTACGGGGTTTACGTGGCGACAAAAGGCGCGGTGGAACAGCTAACTCGATCGCTGGCTAAGGAATTGGGCGATCGCCAAATTACAGTCAATGTAATTTCTCCTGGTCCAACAGATACAGAACTCTTCACTGTAGGCAAAACCGCCGAACAAATACAAAGATTTACCCAAATGACTGCTTTGGGAAGACTCGGAAAAGTTGAAGATATTGCCGATGTGACGGCTTTTTTGTGCAGCGAACAAGCCCGGTGGATTACCGGACAAAATATCCGCGTTAACGGCGGAATTGCCTAAATACAGCGTATTCCAGGTTTATGAAGTAGAACGGCCCGGCAAGAGTGTCCCTACGGGGGGATAGATCGATAGGCGGGTGTCCTTGATAAACGTGGAATCTGGTATATATACTTTAGTCTGCTTGGAGTGGACGAAAGTTTGTATAGCAGCGATTTCAATCGCCAAGTTTAAGAATCCCCAAGCAAAATCTTTGATTCTGGTTGGGGATTCTTAAAATTCTATGGCGTGGACAATCTAACAAATCAAGGAGACAGCCGCCACACCTTAATCGTGTCGTCAAAACTGCCACTGATCAGAGTTTTGTCTTGAGGATTAAAAGCCAATTCCACCCAAGTAGAATGACCCTTCAGCGTGCCCACCGTGTCGGCGGGACTCATCTGCCACCGATCGCCGGGACTCATCCGCCACAGCTTGATAGTCCCGCTCAAATCGGCGCTGGCCAGCTTATCTCCGTCGGGACTGAAAGCCAAGGACTTAACCTTGTCGGAATGGCCGATCAAAGTCCGCAGCAGAGAACCGTTGGGCTGCCGGGACTGATTATTTGGGCTGATATCCCACAACTTCACCGTCTTGTCCCAACTGCCACTGGCGAGAGTTTGACCGTCCGGGCTGATGGCCAGAGACCAAACCGCTGCGGAATGACCCCAAAGAGTTTCTTTCAATTCCCCAGTCTGCCAGTTCCACAGGTTGATCTTACCGTCGCTGCTGCCGATCGCCAAAGTTTCTCGATCGGGACTGAAAGCCACCGACTGCACCTCGTCAAAAACCCGCTTGAGAGTTTCCAACTCGGCCCCGCCTTGGACTTGCCACAGCTTCAAAGTTTTGTCCTTACCGACACTGGCCACAGTCTGGCTATCGGGACTGAAAACCACCGAGAACACGCCGTTTTTGTGTCCCTCCAAAGTCTGAATTAACCTGCCAGAATAGAAATTCCACAATTTAATCGTACCGTCAACGCCACCACTGGCGATCGTCCTGCCGTCGGGACTGACAGCTACCGACCACACCGGCCCCAAGTGTCCTGCTAAAACCTTGAGCAGCTTGCCGTGACGCTTGTGCAGCAGATGAATTGTGCCGTCGTTATTCCCGCTGACTATCACGCGACCGCTGGGAGCGACTGCTACCGCCCAAACCGGGTTTTTGTCTTGATCCGCCAGAGTCCGCACTGCGGGCCCTGACTGCGATTCCTCACCCCTGAAATCCTGCATCGGGGGCGGATTGAACCGAATTTCGGGAATGGTAGAAACAGGATCAGAAGAAGTGAAAGCCTGCGGTGCAGGAGATGGCAAGCGAACACCCACTACTACGGACAGCAGGGCAACCGTACTTGCTGCCCACATGGCCAAAGTCCACTTGGGTTTGCTGAGAATCACGTCTACCGGTGCCGGGCCGTATTTCATGTCTGTGAGAATTGCCTCGGTCGATCGATAGCGTTTTGATGGTTCTCGCTGCACCATTTTATCCAGGATGCGGCCGAGTCGCGCCGAAACTGGTACTTTCAAATAATCTCTCCAAGTCCAACTTTCGGTTTTGATGTCAAACAAATCAAAGGGCGACATTCCCGTTAACAAGTGAATGCAAGTGACGCCCAAACTGTAGATGTCGCTGCTTTTAATCGCTTGGCCTTTAATTTGTTCCGGGGCCGCGTATTCGGCAGAACCTGTCACCGTTTCTGTTTTCAGCGGCCCGCTGTTTGCCGGAATTGCCGCGCCGAAATCGACTAAAACTAGCCCCGAGGCACTTTCCTGAGACACTCCATGTAAATCATCTTTCCCTGCCAAAGCTGGGGATGCTTGGGGAGTTTTGCGGTGAATAATATTCGATGGTTTGATATCTCGGTGAATCAGTTGATTTTCGTGAACAAATTGCAGGACTGGCAACAATTCGCTCAGCAGATACCAAATTTGAATTTCTTTAACAACACCTTTTTCTGAAAGCCGATCGGCCAAATTGCGGCCTTCGATGTATTCTTGCACTAAATACTGGCAGCCTTCGACTTCAAAAGATGCCAGCAGTTTCGGTATTTGGGGATGTTTCCCCAACTCGTCGAGAACTGAGGCCGAGCCGCGAAATGTCCGGTTTTGCTGGGTGCCACCGTCGGCGACTGCCGCGGGCGCGCAGAACTGTTGAATGACGCAGCGGGGTTGCGAAGGTTGGTCTTCATCGACTGCTAAGAAGGTGCGGCAAGTAAGACTTTGACCGAGAGTGTGAAAGACTCGGTAGCGACCTTTTAGCAGCAAGTTCGACTCGCAACTTTTGCATACTGTCGCGCGATCGAGATTTTCGGGGATCTGGCAATTGGGATTTGTGCAGTAACTCATTTGTCTTTCCGCTGGAGACCCCCGTCCGACATTATTGCTGGTGGGGGAGGAAAGCGGGGCGGTGCGTGCCGCTTCCTGTGGACAAATTCAATAATTGGAATCTTTGCTTGATCATAATTGTTTCCCAGATTTTCGCCACAATTGCTTGGGTCGATCGCGCGTAAATTATTGCTGACTTTCCTGCGAGCGAGGTTTAATAGGTCGATCGTACGGGCGGGCAGGATGCCCACCCCACAATAAAATCATTCTTTGTGGAACAGGTATCTTGCCTGTTCTTGAGAATGGTGCAATATCTCAGTTGTTACCGAATTAAGCTATACTGTCACTGCGAATACTTGCATTGAGATCGCAGCAAAGCAATCGCGACGCCTTGCCAAATATCCGCGATTCTTTGTTCTATGGAGTCAATCTAAAACTGCAAATCTCCAATCCACTAACAGATTAAAACTTAGGCAAATTTTGCCAAACTAACTACTAACTTTTAACTATTACTTATGCCGTTAATTCGCGTACCCAAGTCTTGGGAAATTCTCAACCCACAAATTACCCCAGAAACAGCCTTTCTCAATCGCCGCCGCTTCATGACAAATTTAATTGGCGTTGGCGTGACAGCTTCGCTGCTGCCGCTGACCGGCTGCCAAAGCAATGCTAGCTCAAAAACTGCTTTGGAGCAAAGCTCAACCCAAGCATATTCGGAATTGAGCCGGAATCGGGCCTTTGCAAAAGTCGATCGAGCGATTACCGACGAAGCCTTAGCTACAAAATACAACAATTTTTACGAATACGGCGGCACAAAATCTATTTGGCAAGCCGCTCAAGCTTTGCCAACAGAAAACTGGAAAGTAGAAGTAGGCGGTTTAGTAAAAAATCCCCGCACTTATGATATTGACGACCTCTACAAGAAATTTCCTCTCGAAGAACGAGTTTATCGATTTCGCTGTGTAGAAGCCTGGGCGATGGTAGTTCCTTGGGTCGGATTTCCCATGAAATTACTGATGGCTGATGTCGAACCGCAATCGCAAGCTAAATTCGTTCGCTTTACCTCATTTTACGATCGCAAAATAACCCCCGGCCCCGGTTTGATGTCCCAATTCTATCCTTGGCCTTACACCGAAGGTATGCGAATTGAAGAAATGGCCAACGATTTAGCATTTTTTGCCACAGGCTTGTATGGCCGAAGGCTACCAAAACAAAATGGTGCACCGCTGCGGCAAGTGATTCCTTGGAAATACGGTTTTAAGGGCGCGAAATCAATTGTAAAAATTGAATTTGTAGAAAAACAGCCCGCCACTTTTTGGAATACAGTCGGCCCCAACGAATACGCTTTTGAAGCAAATGTCGAACCCGACAAACCACACCCCAGATGGTCACAGGCCAGCGAACGGATAGTCGGCCCCGGTAACAGTTGGTCGTGGGAAACTCGCCCAACTTTGCCCTATAACGGTTACGGCGAATATGTAGCGAGTTTGTACAGTTAATTAAGTCCGCTACATATAATTTGAGGAACAGGCTTTGCGGCTTCTTCCTCAAATGATTAATTTCTCTCCTTTCTCTTTCTCTGCGCTCTCTGCGTTCTCTGCGGTTAATTTAAAAAATCTTTTTTGTTCGCTTCAGGAAAATGAAATATAGGACAAGGCAGTGCCGTATCCCTACCCGATACCTGCACTATGTTTGTAAATTTTACCTTAAATTTGAGTCCATCGACTATAATAAAAACTGATGAAGCTACCAAGGAATTGTTAAATGGTAACAACAACATCAACTCCCGTCGAGCAGCAAACTACCCCAGAAAACCGAGTTATTTTAAAAGGTGTCAGTTGGTCAACTTTTAAAGCATTGCTGGCAGATGTTGGGGACGATAGAGCTTGGAGAATTGCTTACGATGAAGGAGTATTAGAAATCAGAATGCCACTGGAAGAACACGAAGAACCCAAACGACTGATAGAAAGCTTTGTGGAAGCCATTGTAGATGAGCTGGAAATTGAACTTAGGAGTCTGGGTTCGCTGACTCTTGAACGAGAAGATTTAACTCGTGCTGTCGAACCTGATTCCTGTTTCTACATTCAAAATGAATCTTTAGTTAGAGGCAGAAATATCAATTTGCCAAATGACCCGCCGCCCGATTTAGCGATCGAGTCAGATTACACAAATTCATCTGTGAATAAGTTTACAATTTATGCTGCTATTGGCGTTCCCGAAATCTGGAGGTATCGCCGGGAATCTCTGCAAGTGTATCACCTTGTAGATGGGAAATATGAAGTGTGCGATCGCAGTTTAGCTTTTCCGTTTTTACCCGTTGCCGAAATCCCCGGTTTCATCGAACAAAGCAGAACCATCGGACAGCGTGCGGCTGTGCGTTTGTTTCGCGAAAGAATTAGAGAAATTTTACTAAGTCAAAAATAACACTTACATCTCTCCTTACTCCTTCTCTGCGTCCTCTGCGCCCTCTGCGGTAAAAAAATCCTTATTGTTCGCAAAACTCTGCAACTCTCCGCCAAACTCGCTCCAATAAATCGGGCATACTAACATCAAACCATTCAATTTCAGGATACGCTCGAAACCATGTCCGCTGACGCTTCCCAAATTGCCGCGTGTGCAAAATTGTAAATTCCTTGGCTTCTTCAAGCTTAATGTCACCCGCCAAATATTGTTTCATTTCCTGGTATCCCAGAGTATTCAATAGCGGCAAATCGCAGCCGTATTTTTGACACAAATATTCAACTTCAGCCAGCCAACCGGATTCTAACATTTGTTCAGTGCGGTGTCTGATGCGATCGCCCAAAACATCAATCTCACAATCCAACCCAATCTGTAAAATAGGATAATGGGGAGGATTTTCGCCCTGCTGCTCGGAAATAGAGCGCCCAGTCACATAAAATACTTCCAGTGCTCTTAAAGTTCTGACTGAATCATTCAGGTGAATTTTCTCAGCGGCAGAGCGATCGACCTGCTGCAACATCTGGTAACATTGAGATTGACCGAGTTCGACAAGTTGCGATCGCAATTCGGGCATCGGTGCTACCCTCGGAATTTTCAAACCGCGCACGATCGACTTAATATACAAACCAGTCCCTCCAACCAACAACACAGGAGAATCAACAGCAGCTATTAAATTTTGAGCTTGCTGCTGGTACTCTGCTAGTGTCAGCGTTTCTGTCGGATCGCAGATGTCAATCAAGTGATGCGGTACAGAAGCGCGATCGACCGCCGTCGGTTTTGCAGTCCCGATGTCAAATTCGCGGTACACTTGACGGGAATCTGCACTCAGGATCGAAGATTTCAGTCGCGAAGCCAAAGCCAAAGCCACTCCCGACTTCCCCGTCGCCGTCGCCCCGCAAATTGTAATCAATCTAAACATAAGCTGTCGCACATTTAAAAAACATATTGAATTTCCCTATAAAAACCCTCAAATCCTCTCCCATCCCCTCCCCTCCGGCTAATTCACCGCGCTACACCTCGGAAATCGCGAAGCAATCTCAAAACTATTCCCCTCCCTCCCCCCGATAAATTTGCATTTAGAAAGCCCTAGCATCGCCTTTAACGGTTTTGTGCTATAATTTTAGGAGTTTTCCCATTTTAGAAGCTTTTGGGGCTTTAGGCCTCATTATTGGAGCTATTTTTGTATGACCAGCAGCTACAGCGCCGACCAGATTCAAGTTCTCGAAGGTCTCGAAGCAGTCCGTAAACGACCGGGGATGTACATCGGTACCACCGGCCCGCGAGGACTCCACCATCTAGTTTACGAGGTTGTGGACAATTCCATCGATGAGGCGCTGGCTGGCCACTGCACTCACATCGAGGTTGACATCAACGCCGACGGTTCCGTTACCGTGACAGACGACGGCCGGGGTATTCCGACCGGCATCGTTGCCAAGACTGGCAAATCGGGAATAGAAACAGTAATGACTGTACTCCACGCCGGCGGTAAATTTGGCGGTGGTGGCTACAAGGTTTCTGGAGGATTGCACGGTGTAGGTATTTCTGTTGTTAACGCGCTGTCCGAGTGGGTAGAAGTGACAGTTTGGCGCGACCAAAAAGAACATTTACAGCGCTACGAAAGAGGCAATCCAGTTACTGAACTTAATGCCAAGCCCAACAAAGGCACTCGCACCGGCACTTCAGTTTCTTTCTTGCCAGATACTCAAATATTTAGCACTGGCATTGAATTTGATTACACTATACTCGCGGGGCGCTTGCGAGAATTGGGTTACTTGAATGCGGGCGTGAGAATTACGTTTAGCGACCACCGTTTGGAACTGCTCAAAAGTAGCGAACCTCGCATCGAAACATACTGTTACGAGGGCGGAATCAAGGAATATATCGCCTACATGAACCGCGAAAAGCAGCCTCTGCACGAAGAAGTGATCTACGTGCAAGGAGAACGCAACAACGTGCATATAGAAGTGGCTTTGCAGTGGTGCGTCGATGCTTTTAGCGACAACGTTCTCGGTTTTGCTAATAACATTCGGACGATCGACGGTGGTACACACTTAGAAGGTTTGAAGGCAGTCTTGACGCGGACGATGAATTCGATCGCCCGCAAGCGCAACAAAATCAAAGAAAACGAGCCCAACCTCGCCGGCGAAAACGTCCGGGAAGGTTTGACAGCAGTAATTTCGGTCAAAGTCCCAGATCCGGAATTTGAAGGCCAAACTAAAACCAAGCTGGGAAATACAGAAGTTCGGGGAATTGTCGATTCCTTGGTAGGCGAAGTATTGACCGAATATTTGGAATTTCGCCCCCAAGTAGCAGACGCTATTTTGGAAAAGGCAATTCAGGCATTTAAGGCCGCAGAAGCCGCCCGTCGTGCCCGCGATTTAGTCCGCCGGAAATCTGTTTTAGAATCGTCTCCTTTGCCCGGAAAGTTAGCGGACTGTAGCTCCAGAGACCCCGCCCTGTCTGAGATATACCTGGTTGAGGGGGATTCTGCAGGCGGATCGGCCAAACAAGGGCGCGATCGGCAATTCCAAGCAATCCTGCCTTTGCGCGGTAAAATTCTCAACATTGAGAAAACCGACGACGCCAAAATCTACAAAAATAACGAAATTCAATCGTTAATTACAGCCCTCGGTTTGGGCATCAAAGGCGAAGAATTCGATCCGTCGCAATTGCGGTATCACCACATAGTGATCATGACTGACGCGGACGTAGATGGAGCCCACATCCGCACGCTGTTGCTGACTTTCTTCTATCGCTATCAGCGCGCACTTGTAGAACAAGGTTACATCTATATTGCTTGTCCTCCTCTGTATAAAGTAGAACGGGGGCGCAATCATTACTACTGTTACAGTGAACGCGAAAGGAACAGTTTGATTCGCAATGAATTTCCGGCTAATGCGAACTATACTATCCAGCGGTTTAAAGGTTTGGGCGAAATGATGCCGACACAGTTGTGGGATACGACGATGAACCCAGCAACTCGGACGCTGAAACGGGTGGAGATTGAGGATGCTGCTGAAGCCGATCGCATCTTTACGATCTTAATGGGCGATCGAGTCGCCCCCCGCCGCGAATTCATCGAAACCTACGGCCCCAAAATGAATATGCTCGACTTGGACATCTAAGTTAGTTGACAGTTGACAGTTGACAGTTGACAGTTG
>JARCMA010000107.1 GCA_030248405.1 Microcoleus sp. MP8IB2.171 | reverse complement strand
TTGGTTAACATCTGTTGTGTAGTTGGGGTGGGTTCACCCGCATCGTCGAAATCTTTCCGCGCTTGTTCTCTTAATATATCTCCCAATCCATTATGGGCGGCTAAAGTCAGGCTGTGCGCGGAATTTGAGGCACAATTGATACGATAGGCTCAGGGACGCTGAAAAATATTAAAAAATATTTTTGCTTTACCCCTAGACTTGTGCTGAGATATGATGCTATAGTTAAAAACGTTATGGCGAGTGTAGCCAAGTGGTTAAGGCAGTGGTTTGTGGTACCACCATTCGTGGGTTCAATTCCCATCATTCGCCCTTTTGATTTTATTGTGCAGATGCGATCGTGCGTTGTGTGCGGTGATGCAGATGCAGACGGCGGTTGAAACCGCGTCTATACAAACAATGTCCGCCTCCGCGGACTGAAGAAGGTAACGTGATTTTTATCGCCCGGTCTTCGTCTTCAACCCGCGGAGGCGGGTTTCGTCTGTATAGACGCGGTTTCCAACCGCCGGGTCTTCTTAACCGGTGCGATGCACACCTACAAATTCAATCGGTGCGCGGTGCACACCCTACGAACCTATGTGCTAATCTTAAATCCAAGATAAAATCTCAAATCTAAAATCTAACATCAAAATATGCCATCTTTAGTAACAGAAGATTGGGGATATAAATTTAGTGGCGATCGCACAATTAATAAGTTTATTCGCGATGTTGAAGGGGAAGCGGCTTTAGCGAAATATTGCGATTGGGAATGTAGAGAGCGTGCGGAAATTCTGATGTCGGAGATAGCTGGAAAATCGCACAATCTGTTTTACGTGCGTCGCCAAAAGGTAAATGAGAGATTTTCGGAAGAAGAAATCTGGGAATTGCTCCTTGCTACGGATGGAGATGATTTTGAATTACCCCAATTGTTGCAAAAAGCCGATCGCACTTTGCGGTTGTTAGCAACTGTACGTGTTGAAGACGGAATCGGCGGTTTAAAACTGCTGGATGCTGGCTTGGTGGCGGTTCCCAGAGGGAGGAAAGATGGCTATGCTTTGCCGGTTCTGTTGCGACTTTTGGCTAACAGTCGAGCGCCAATTCCTGTAAAGTCGATCGCCCGCGTCCAAAAAATGCCCTTTTGGGACGATAGACACATACCAACTACCGAACAACTAAAAGTTTGGCATACTTTTTTAAATGTGGAAAAACGCATCGCGGAAGCGCGTCAATTTTGCGTGCCTTTCCGAGCGCACAATTATGGTTCAGGCTTTAAAATCGTCACTTTTGAAATTGAGCGTAATTCCGCAACTCTTGACGGCTACGAGGAAAATTCCTTAGAATTGGGCGACTTTCGCGATCGGCTAAAAAAGGCGCGAAATGAAGAAATTATTCTGTTTGATTCGCCGCCCGGAAGCAGAAGCAGCCGCGATGGAGAGACATTGGGTAGCATCGCTGAAATTGACTTTGAACATGGTAAATTACGGATTAAGTTAGATGTTGATTTAGGCGATCGCATGGCGGGCGGCAGATATCAAATGCCCAAACAAGGATTCTTGTATTTTGAGGCGGCGGGCGATATCAGTCAGATCGAACGCAAGAAGAAAGCTTTAAAAATGCTGACAGATGGGCGCGCTCAAAATCCCTATTTGAGTGAGTTTTTATTCGACTCTTCTCAGGCGAGAATGCCCGAAAAACTGATTAAATTGGATCGGGAAAACTTATTAAATCGCAATGCTAATGAGGATCAACTTGCTGCCGTAGAAACGGTGCTTTCGGCGCGGGATTTAATTTTGATTCAAGGCCCGCCGGGAACTGGCAAAACGACTGTGATTGCGGAGATTTGCTATCAAATTGCCCGTCAGGGTGGCAAAACGCTGATTGCTTCGCAAGCAAATTTGGCTGTAGACAATGCTTTGAGTCGGTTAGTTCACAATCCGGCGATTCGGGCTTTGCGGAAGGGAAAAGCTCATAAGGTGCAGGAAGAAGGCCAGCCGTTTTTAGAGGAAAATGCGATCGGCACTTGGCTGCAAAATACGGCGACTGACTGCGAAGAAAAGCTCTCGCAGCGCCTGACTAATGTCAAATCTTTGCGGCAGTTGGTGGCAGAATCAGAGCGATTTACCGCCTACTGTGCCGCCGAAAAAGCTTTTTTTAATGAACTAAAACACCTGCACGACAGTAAAGCAAATATTGAGGAAAAGTGCAACCAGCAAGCAGCAGATTATGAACGTAATTTAACCGAAAAAAGCGATATTGAATCTCTAGTTAGTGGGCTAGTAAATTTGCTAGATGCGCCGAATGTCAACTGGGAATCTCCCGAAGTTGCCGAGTTTATGCCCAGACTAAAACCTTATTCAGAAGGCAATGTTTTAGTAGAAAACTTTATGGCAAATGTTCGGATTGCCGCTAGCAATGCTATTCAAATCGGCTTCGATCGCCCTGCTTGTGGCGCGTTTGGGATTGGGGTTTGGCTGCAGGAAACTGTAGCAGCGCAAATAGCGGAATTTAAGACAGCATTCGATCGCGCTGATGATGTTTGTCACGCTATGTCAACGGTTGCGGAGTCGTTGGGGGTGTCGCGGCAGATGTCGGAGGCTGTGAATCAACTCGAATTGGGCGATCGGCAAAATCAGACACACCGCCACAATCTCGAACAGAAAATCAAGAATTTGGAACTGCGAAAAGCGGAAATTACAGCCGTTGTCGTCGCCGTTGCACAGTGGATTGAGACAGCAGATACGGGGCTCTATGAAGTCGTGAAAACTTGCTGGGAAACCGGCGCAATGCTCACGGATGATATGGTAGAATTGCCCGCAGGATTGCTGAAAATTGCCCGATCGCTCAAATTGCCGATCGTGCCGCCCAAATGCAAAGTCAATTTGCCAGATTTGGATCGGTTGCAAAACGCAATATCCCACGAAGAAAGCGCGGGCTTTAAGGACATACAAGGGCAACAGTTCCGGTTTAGCGAGTTTCTGCACCTAAATTTGAGTCAAACGCCGATCGTGCTCTCTGCGGGCGATCGTACACAGTGGCAACAACTAGCCAAAGACTTCGCCAGCTACTCCCAAGTCAACCAAAGTCAGCGCAAATTTATCATCGAAAAAGCTGGCACTTTCTTAGGTAGCATTCAACAATTTTATAGCGAATCCTTGCAGCCAAATAATATCCAGACTACCTTCGATCGCCTAGTCAAAGAATTGCTGCACAGCATCCTCGCAAATGCCCGTCAGTGCGTGGTTCCCCTGAAAACCGAAACCGAACAGCAGCTTATCAAACAGCAACAATTATTAGATAAAATCGGTCAAACCTTGAGCCAGCAACAAATATCCGCCGCTAAACTTCAGGTTGAAACAGCGCAGCAAGAAGCGAACTTAAAAATTAGCGAAGTTACTAATTTGTTGCAAGCAATTGTCCAACAGCCAAATGTACCTGAAAAATTGCGGATTTTATCCGAACAATATCTCGCCCAAAAATCGAATATTTGGGAGCAACCGCAGCAGTTTGTTAAGCAAGTTGAGGCTTGGAAAGCAAGCACGATTCAGCTTGAAAAATCCATTGCTGACATAGACCCTTTTGGGGTTTTGGAGACAATCAAAAACACTCTTGACGAGCATTTATCTCCGCTGCAAACTGCGGCAGCAACTTCGCAGCAGCAACTCGCCGAACTTCAAACAGAATTGACCGAAATTACCGCTCAACTGCAACAGCAGCAACCAACAGCAGCATTACTTGTTGAGAGAAATTGGTGGGAGTCAGCATGGCAAACTATCCCCACTCAATATCAGCCAGAAGTTCCGAATACAGGATTATTCAGCGTAGCTTTTTTAAGCAAAATTAAGCGTCTCTTCAAAACTTGGCAACGCAAATTAGAACAAGAAGAAACAGCACTAAATCGCTCTCAAAACTTTGTTACAGATTGGATTAAAAAACTCCGCAATCCATCAGAAAAAGACCGCAACGATTTAAAGCAAATTTATATTGACAATGCCAACGTGATCGGCATTACTTGCGTGCAGGCTGCTAGTTTCGATTTTACTAAAAACTTTCCCAGCTTTGATGCAGTCATCATTGACGAAGTTAGCAAATGCACTCCTCCAGAGTTATTAATTCCCGCTTTGAAAGGTCGAAAGTTAGTATTAGTGGGCGATCACAGGCAATTGCCGCCGATGTTTAATCAAAGTACGATCGACGATATTGCCGAAGACATCGGCTGTACCGGAGACGAACTTAGCTTTATCAAAGAATCTTTGTTCAAAGTTTTGTTTGAAAATGCCAGCGATAGCATCAAAAAAATGCTGACAACTCAGTATCGAATGCACCCACAAATCATGGGCGCAATCAATCAGTTTTACCAACAAAAGCTCAACTGTGGCATTCAGGAAGCAGACACCAAGCGCGCCCACAACCTGGCAGGTAGAATAATTCAAGAAAATAATCACATTCTCTGGGTAAAAACGCCCATCGGACAAGGATTTGAAGAGGAAAAACAGGGTACTTCGCGGTTGAATGTCAAGGAGATTGATGCGATCGAGCGTTTGTGCGAACAAATGGAGACAGCTTGGCGGCCCAAAGTTGCCGACGGTGAACCGCCGAAGGAAATCGGAATTATTACTTTTTACGGCGCTCAATTGAATGCAATTAAAGATAGAATAGAAGCCGAAAGATTCCCTGCTTTGAGCATCCGCACTGGTACGGTTGACATATTTCAAGGCATGGAAAGACCTGTAATTATTGTCAGCACCGTGTGCAATAATGTTAGGGGCGATATTGGATTTGCTAAGGAACCGGAACGGGTGAATGTGGCATTTTCCCGCGCTCAAGAATTGCTGATTGTTGTCGGCTGCCACGATTTATTTACCCAACAAACAGGTACAGTGGGAAAAATGTATCAGGAAGTTTCAAAAACGGTGCGTCACTGCGGAGGTTTTTTAGATGTTTCTAGCGTCCTCAACTAAACCCATAGACTCGAATTTAAGTTCGCTAGCCGAACAAATTGAGCAACAAAATCCGGGCTTGTCTGTGTTGGCGGCGCGTCAATTCCGCTTTGCAATCCGCCAAACTCCGCTGGAGGTGGCGATTAGCGAACCTCGTGAGTTTAACGTGTTGGAAGAGTTCATTTTGCGGGCGGGTGTTGAGTTTGAACCTGCGCCAACTTTGCAGGAATTGGCGGATTTGTTGGGGTTGGACGAGATTTTTGTGAAGACTACGGCGGCGACTCTGGTTAGTTTGGAAAGCTTGGAGGTGGCTGAAAATGGAAAAATTGCGATCGCCCCGCAAGGCAGAGATTTTTTCGAGAAAGGTGCAGTTAGTCGATCGCAAATTCAATCAATTTACGCCATTTCCGATCCACTAAATCAAACTCTTACCTTTAAATTCGATGCTTTAGCCGCAGAATCGGTCAACTTACCAGATTTAGCAGATTTAGTATCCCTCGAACATAAAATTAGCGACCTTGCGAATTTAAGTCTAGCAGAAATCCAGCCGTTAATTCAAGATTCCGGCTTAGGAATTCACGCCCCACAAAACGGCAAAATTGTCTCTGCTTGCGATGTCGTCGGCGACGATTTAGATATTTGGCAAACAGTTTCGATTTTTGTGTTGCTAGATGGAATAGAAAATAAAACTACTATTCAAGCCAGACAGGGAAAGCAAATATTAGAAACAGCCTCAAACTTTCTAAACGAACTGGAATCTCAGCAAAAACTTTCCTTAAATGAATTGTGCAAATTAACCCCGGACATCGCACAGCAAGAATCAGAGACAATCCCGGCTCCGAAAAATCGGAAACAGGCATCTAAGAAGAAAAGCAAGGAAACAGAGTCAGGAAACAAGTAATATGAGGACTTGTATTCCCCAACTATAAACTGGTTTGTAGTAAGGAATGCAAGTCCTTATTAACTCAACACTTAAAACAATTTATAAAAATAGGATTTTACCGATTGACAATATACCGCGAATTCGGTATAATTAATACTTGTTTGCAATCGCGCTGATAATTTGCCTGTGTCTGCCAAAGATACTTTCCACGAATCCGTAAAACGAGCCCTTGAAAAAAAACAGTGGGTGATTACTGCCGATCCACTAAAGTTTAAGTTTGGCAATGTTAAATTTCAGGTCGATTTGGGAGCAGAAAGGTTAGTCGCAGCGGAGCGAGGAGGGGAGAAAATTGCAGTCGAAATTAAAAGCTTCCTCAATCCCTCTGCAATTACAGACTTTTATGCTGCATTGGGACAATTTCTCAGTTATCGGCTTGCTTGGCTTGGCATCGGTTGAACCTAATCGGAAATTGTATTTGGCAGTACCAGTTGACGTGTATAAAACATTTTTTCAGTCTGAGTTTACTCAAACTGCGGTACAAGAGTATCAGGTGTTGCTAATCGTATACGATCAAAAAAATGAGGTGATTGTGCAATGGACAAGTTAGCTCAATATCGTCAATACGTTCAGACATTAATGAGCCGTTATGCCGAAGAAGATTTTTCTGATGATGAAGTCGAAGTGCAACTTATCTGCGACACAGAACGAGATCATTATCAGTGGATGAATGTCGGCTGGGAACACTTAACCCGGATTTATCAAACCTTCATTCACATTGACATCAAAGATGGAAAAATCTGGCTTCAGCAAAATTTGACAGAGCAAAATCCTGCGGAGGAATTAGTTGCAATGGGAGTACCGAGAGAGGATATTATTTTGGGATTGCAACCGCCATACAAACGGCCATATACTGATTATGGTGTAGCGTAAAATGTCAAGCTAAAAAAAACAGAATACTCAGATACCCGACTTCGCCAAAGTTGTCGGGTATCTACTTCGCCCTACTAAGTCTTAACGGATTTCAGCATCTGCAAAGTAGCCGCGGCGTAATTCCGCTTTGCATAATTATCGAAAGCAAACCGATTGCCAATTTCGTTAATAGCGGCAGCAACAGAACAATAAGCAGACATTTGAGTAATAATAGAAGCAGCCCAATAATTCTGAGTGTCTTAAAAAGTTTTAGACGGCTCTTTAACAACTAAATTCGGCTGCATTCCCGCCGACAAACCAAATTCCGCCACTCTTGGCAGCACCGCCATCAATTCAGCGCGAGTGACGGGCTGGGTAGGTTTAAAAGTTCCATCTTGATTGTCGCTAACTATCTTGTTGTTCCGCGCCAATAGAACTTTTCCGGCACTCCAGCGGGAAATATCAACGTCGCTAAATGGACGGATATAAACATGGCTAGGAAAGGTGATATTAGCACCTTGTATTCATTTCAAAGATTCCCCAACTAAAGATACCAATTGCTCTCTGGTAACAGCAAGTTGCGGCCACAAAGCATTATTTTGAGAAAACCGGGCTACAAACCCAAGGCCCACAGCTTCTTTAATTTCGGAAGCGTAGATATCATCGGTAGCTATCTCCGAATTGTAGAATGGTCAGTATTGCCTACGGTATTGGTATTTCCTGCGGTATTGGCTGCGGTATTGGTATTTCCTGCGGTATTGGCTGCGGTATTGGCTGTGGTATTGGCTGTGGTATTGGCTGTGGTATTGGCACAGGTATTGGCACAGGTATTACTTCGGTATTGCCTCCGGTATTGCCTCCGGTATTGCCAATTTCTTCCGGTGCGGGTTGATTGGTAGTGAAATAAAAGTGACCTAATGTGCGGCCTTGATAAGCTCTTTTACTCAAACGCCAAGCAGGATCGAGAGTGATTTTCATGAATTCGTTAACCTCACCATTTGTGCGACCGATAATCACCGATTTACCTTGGTAATCTACCGGAGTTCCCATTAGTAGAACATTGCCATCAACAGTTTCCAATGTCAGGGTGTATTTTAATGCTAAATCGCTGCCTGCCATGCGAATTGAAAAGCCGTTGCTGTCTGTTGCGCGGCCACAAATACCGGTGAAATCAAAAGTAACTAATAATGGATCGACTTTCACGGGATTAGAGCCACTTTCGCTCCAGCATTGTCGCTTGTCAGATACTTGTTCTACAATTAGCAATTGGTAGCCGCCGAAAGGGCGGGGTTGGGCGATGACAATTACTCGGTCTTGGCTAATTTCGGTTTCGTCAAAAGTAAATGCTTTAGCTGAACCGATCGCGCCAAGTGTTAAAATTGCTGAACCTGCCAGTGCGGCCACTGTTCGTACAAGTGAATGTTTCATGATTTTTCCCTATTGGCTCCTTATTGTGACGAGACTTATCTAGAATATAAAAAAGTCGCCCTCTTCAGACAACAAGATAGAATTTTACCATCTCTTGTTCCGGTGGTAACAAGTGCGATCGATCGCCGATCGTCACATTGGTTCGTAGTGAAAACTCAAGTCCGAGCGAATTTTAGGAGAACTTTAGTCCTCACTACAAAGTTATAACCGTTATTTTAGCGAGGAACTTGATAAACTATTCGACCTCTAAATTGTATTTTCCGGGCGGGCGGGACGCCCACTCCACAAGAATTTAATGGAAGTTGACAGTAAAATTTAGATGCGCCTGGGCTGATTACTTGCGGGAAACGATCGCACTATTCAGCAAAAAAACGGTGCGTTACACTCTTGTTAACGCACCCTAAAACAAACATTCAAAAAGCGCTTTTCCTGTCTAGCGGAACATACTGCTAACAGAACTATCTTCGTGAATCCGCCAAATAGTTTCTCCGAGCAAATTGGCTACCGAAAGCACCGTCAACTGCTTAAAACGGTTCTCTTCCGGCACAGGAATGGTATTCGTAACAATTACCTCTTCCAAAACCCCGCTAGACAAACGCTCGATCGCCGGAGGCGAAAACACCGCATGAGTAGCACAAGCATAAACCTGCCTCGCACCCTCCCGGCGCAACAATCGGGCACCTTCAGAAATCGTGCCGGCAGTATCGATCATGTCGTCCACCAACACGGCTGTTTTGCCCCTGACATCACCGATAAGATTCATCACTTCTGCCACGTTGTGAGCTTGGCGGCGCTTGTCAATAATTGCCAGGGGAGCATCACCAAGCTTTTTGGCAAAAGCTCTCGCCCTAGCGACTCCGCCAACATCCGGCGAAACCACAACAATATCCGTCAATTGCTTGCTCGCCAGATAATCCAAAAGCACCGGCGAACCGTAAACGTGATCGAAAGGAATGTCAAAATAACCTTGAATCTGAGCCGAGTGCAAATCCATCGCCAAAATGCGACCGGCCCCAGCTTCCGTAATCAAATTAGCCACTAATTTTGCAGTGATCGACTCTCTTCCGGCCGTTTTGCGGTCAGCCCTAGCATATCCGTAATAGGGGATGACAGCAGTAATTTGTCTGGCCGAAGCGCGGCGACAAGCATCGATCATAATTAACAATTCCATGAGGCGATCGTTTACCGGACAGCAAGTTGGCTGAATCAAGTAAACATCGCAACCCCGAATCGATTCTTGAATTTGAACGTAGAGTTCCCCATCAGCAAACCGCTTGCGAACCATCGGCCCCAAATCGATCCCCAGATAGCGAGCCACCTCTTGGGCGAGGGGAACATTAGCAGAACCGGAGAACAGCCGCAGACGGTCATGAGCGGAAACCGGCGGCTCGGGAAGCGGAAGCGGTAAAGTAGCAGAACGGATCACAGCAGGCCTCTTGCAGGACGTTTATTCCATCGATATCTTACCATCTGAAACTAGAAATATTCAGCCAAATTTTTGAGAGATTTAACTTTCGGGGCGACCACAAGTGTGAAGTTAGGCGAATTGAATAGGACTTGCAGAAATATGTCCGAGAAACCGGGTTTCTAGCCCACTTTCGGCACCCTCAACGGTCACAATCGGTTTTTACTTATTCTGATCCAGCAATAAAACTCTAAAAATTATACTAAAATACCGTATATTAACGGATAAATTACTTTTTAAAGGCATACTTTATTACTTTAAAGATAGAGTTTTCTGCGTAATTATGCTGTGTGACACCCCAGGGTGCAACATCTCACTTAAATAGTCCTGGACGCACGTACTACGATTTTCTGCCAGAAGAGAACGTAGTGAAGGAATCTCAAACCCTTGATTTAACGCCCTTGAGTGCATAAGTTCTGTTAAAGATAGAGTTGTCTCCGTAATTATGCTGTGTGACACCCCAGGATGCGGAATCTGGGTTCTCGCGAGTTCTGTACTGGCAGAAGTACGATCGCACTTGTGCCCCTGCGTCTAAAAGTTCTAGCGTGAGTCAATTTGGGGCTGAGGCTGCAAGTGCAGCCACCCCAAATTCAGTCGAAAGCCGAAGGCATCCGGGTTCAATGCGATAAAAAAGCCACCAACAGGCAATAAACTTGAAAAATACTGTAAAAAAAGTTAAGAATCGGAAGCATACTTCAGATTTTTGATATCGGGCAAAGCAAGGTAGAAATCGATGAGCTTAAGAGAACGCATTGACGCAGAAATCAAAGCAGCCATGAAGTCCAAGGACAAAGTTCGCTTGGAAACAGTTCGTGGCATCAAGAAATTTATTCTCGAAAAAGAAGTCAGCCTTCGTCCCTCCGGGCAAGACACGCTGACAGAAGCTCAAGAAATGGAAATTTTGATGCAAATAGCCAAACAGCGCCGGGATTCGATCGAACAATACCGCAAAGGTGGCCGCGAAGATTTAGTGGCACAAGAGGAGGCGGAGTTAGCAATTGTTGAAGAGTATTTGCCGGCGCAGATGTCAGACGAAGAGGTGAGTCAAGTCGTTGACGAAGTGATTGCTTCGGTTGGCGCTACTTCTGCAAAAGATATGGGCAAGGTGATGGGCAAGGCAATGCAACAGCTTAAGGGCAAAGCAGACGGTAACAGAATTCAAGACATGGTGAAAGCAAAGCTTAACAGTTGACAGTTGACAGTTGACAGTTGACAGTTG
>JARCMA010000106.1 GCA_030248405.1 Microcoleus sp. MP8IB2.171 | reverse complement strand
CGCATCACTTCCAGCCGGCGCACCGGGTCGGGTACGGCCAGCCCGTCCGCCGCGTCCATCGCCCCATCTAGGTGCAGCCCGCCAGTGATGGCGATGCCCAAAACTACCACCAAGGCCGATCGAGTCAGAGCAGGCATTCCCAACAACTGCAAGCCCAGATCCGCCAGTCCCAGCATCCCCCCAATCAAAAGCCCGATCGCCGGAGCCAAGCGAGCAATGCCCCGAAACTCCAAAGTCCAAGACACTGGCACCGGCAAACAAGTATAAAACGCGACTGCGGCTGCAATGGCAGCGCCTTGATTCCGGAAAAAGTCGATCGTAGAGCGAACCAATTTATCATCCACCATAAGATAGAAATTTTTTCATCTTGTATGCAGTTGTCAATCCATTAGCTTGTGCCAGAATTGGAGCTGTAACACCCTAGTCTTTTCGATCGGGCATTCCTCCTGTCCGAGTTCTTTTCCCCCGGAAAACCTCTGTCGGCAGCGATCCCAAAGCTCCCTATCTAAAATGACTAAACTCAAGATCCGCGTTTCCATTCCCAAGAATTCTAGCTAACTCCCTGATTTTCAAGACGGGAACATACTACAACAGAGGCTTTTAATCCATGAGTCACGATCAATTGAATAACAGGGTAGTTGCTCCTTGCATCATCGATACAGGCATTGTCGTCAACAAGCGCGATATCAAAAGATTGCTGTTTGATTTAGGACGTGTCCGCTACCTTCACATCCAAGATGGCCAGATTTATAGCGAAGGGGAAGGTTATGTGCTCGAAGTCTTCGCCAACCCCCACCGTTCTACCCTGATTGCCAACCATGCGCTTTATTTGAACGTGTATAGTTTTGATTACCTGGAACTTAAACAGTCCCCGGTCGATGGTGCTTATTTTGACCTGATTCAAGACGGACGGCAGTTGCGGTTAATTCCCCTCTCCAATCCTTTGCAAGAGCAAGTCTCCCGGAATTTAAATGCTGCGGCTTTGGATGCAGTTGTCGATCAGGTACTCTCAGGAAACTGGGATCTGCAATTGGATGAGGATGATTCTCAGTTTTAATCGTCAGTCAGTCGATTTTAGATTTTAGATTTTAGATTTTAGATTTTAGATTTACTCTACAGATGAATCTGGAAGCTTGAACTAGGATCTAAAATTTTTTGCCATCCACGACAGGATTCGGAGGATTGTATCCGTTTTTGGGCCCGGTTGTGAGTTTTTTGTCGCGATGTCATCAACAATAGATTACATAACACGGACTGCCGAATAGCGGTTAACGATCGTCGGAGACTAATGACTGAAGACAACGCGAGATTTTCTTTTAAGTGTGAGGCTAATTGTAGCCATACCCAAGCGCGTGCAGGGGTTTTCAAAACTCCCCACGGTATTGTGGAAACGCCTAAATTTATGCCCGTGGGGACACTGGCTAATGTCAAAACTTTGACGCCGGCACATCTGGAGGCGGCGGGAGCTCAAATGGTTTTGGCGAATACTTATCACTTGCACTTGCAGCCGGGAGAACGAATTGTCGCGGGCGCGGGCGGATTGCACAAATTTATGGCTTGGCCGGGCCCGATTCTGACAGATTCGGGCGGTTTTCAGGTGTTTAGTTTGAGCCAAATGCGGACTATTTCGGAGAATGGGGTGACTTTTCGATCTCCCCGCGACGGCCGCATCATTAATTTAACCCCGGAAAAATCGATCGAGATTCAGAACGAATTGGGCGCTGACGTGATTATGGCCTTTGACGAGTGTCCGCCCTACCCAGCTACACGGGACGAGGTGGAGGCGGCGACAAATCGCACTTACCGCTGGCTGCAACGCTGTATGCAAGCTCACTCGCGCCCGGAGCAAGCTTTGTTCGGCATCGTGCAGGGGGGCGTTTTCCCAGATTTGCGATCGCGCGCGGCGAACCAGTTGGTAGACTTAGATTTGCCCGGTTATGCGATCGGCGGCGTTAGCGTCGGGGAATCGGGGGATTTGATCGCAGAGATTGTGAGAGTTACTGCGCCCCTGTTGCCGGCAAATAAGCCCCGTTATTTGATGGGGATTGGCACCTATCGGGAAATGGCGCTGGCTGTGGCTAGTGGCGTAGATATGTTTGACTGCGTGATTCCGACTCGGCTGGGCCGCCACGGGACGGCTTTTGTGCGGGGGGAACGCTGGAATTTGAAAAATGCTCGGTTTCGGGAGGATTTTGCTCCCCTGGATGAGTCTTGTCCTTGCTATACCTGCCAAAAATTCAGTCGGGCTTATTTGGCCCATTTGGCGCGGGCTAAGGAAGCACTCAGCTATACTTTGCTGGCGCTGCACAACGTCACGGAGTTGATTCGCTTTACTGGGAGGATGCGGGAGGCGATTTTGGCCGATCGATTTACTGAAGAGTTTGCCCACTGGCTGACACCAACTGTCGATCGATCATGATTGCCTTGGGTAAAGATATGCGACAATTATGAAAATTCTGTTGGATAGGTAGGTTGATTCATGGAAGCTGCATTACTCTTAGCAAAACTGCCCGAAGCTTATTCGATTTTTGAGCCTTTGGTTAATGTTTTGCCGGTCATTCCCGTATTTTTCTTGCTGCTGGCTTTTGTTTGGCAGGCGGCTGTCGGATTCAGATAAGTTTCATTTCATTAAAAATCAGGGGCAATTCACCAATTGCCCCTGATTTTAGATGTTAATTTTTATTTCGTTCTTCTTTATGGCTTCAGCTACCGATCGCAATTTTGAAAGCCGGTCTTTCCGATATCCGCTTCATGTAATCTAAAACAGCCGGATAAGCACTGAGGTCTACCTGTAGCATCATCGGAATGTAGATCAACATTGACCCAACTGCTACGTCGGCGACACCGAATTCATCGCCCATTAAAAACTGCTGTTTCTCGAAGATGCGATTTAACGGTTCTAACATTTTCGGGGTTTCGCGTTCCCGGCTGGCTTCAACAAATATTCCCGGGCCGAGGGTGGCGTTAGCAAAGATGACCCACTGCACGATTTCGGCTTGCTGCTCGATACTTTCGGGCATTTTACCGTATTTTTGAGCTAAATATAGCAAAATTGCGCCGGATTCCCAAAGTTTAAAATCTCCGTCCACAATTGCCGGTACTTTGCCGATCGGGTTAATTTCAAGAAACTCTGGCTGCAAGTGTTCCTCTGCTTGCATATCCAGCATGACAAATTCGTAGGGAACCGCTATTTCTTCGAGATACCACTTGACAATTGAGGCCCTGCTGCGAGCTCCGCCGTAAAGTTTGAGCACGGAATTTTTATCCTTTAATGCAATATTGCTGTTATAGCATTTTTTGGTCAACCATCAACTGTCAACTATCAACTGACAACTGTCAACTATCAACTGACAACTGTCAACTATCAACTGACAACTGTCAACTATCAACTATCAACTATCAACTATCAACTATCAACTGACAACTGTCAACTATCAACTGTCAACTGTCAACTGACTAATGGCACTTCTGTCAAGTGCAGAAACAAGATTCTGCTGCCAATAAAAATCAAAATTGCTCCGCCCAAAATCTCAATCTTATTAGCAAACAAGTTGCCGCACTTGTGTCCGATAAACACGCCTGCAAAGGCTAAAAAGAAAGTAATAAATCCGATCGCAGTCACCGCCGGAGCAATAGAATCTTTCAGAACCGCAAATCCGATACCAACGGCGAGGGCATCGATACTCGTCGCCACCGACAGCGTTATCAAAGTCCCCGTATCTAAGGGATTAAACTTTTTCTCGCCTTCTTCACTTTGCAGCGATTCATAAATCATTTTACCGCCAATGAAACTCAAAAGCCCAAAAGCTATCCAATGGTCGATCGCAGATATCAAGAAACTGAAAGTCAGCCCGATAGACCATCCGATTATGGGCATCACAGCTTGAAAACCACCGAAAAACAAGGCGATTTTTAAAGCTTTATTAACCTTCATGTGTTTAATTGTTATGCCGCTAGAAACAGCAACAGCAAAAGCATCTGCTGCTAGTCCCAAGGAAAGGAAGACGGTAGTGGCTGCATCCATTTTTGTAAACTGTTAGATGTTATAGGAAAAGTATTTCTCTTGACTGTTTTACTTTACACTAAACTTTGATCAGATCACGGTTTTCTCATAATTCATTCATTTTTTTATCACATTTGTTTCACAATTTTCAGGGTTGAAAAAATCCGCCTTTAGCTGTATTATATGAAAGATTATCGATCGCATAGCAAAATTGAAAATGCCGCCATCTAAACCGTATCAGCCATTGCTGCTCAGATTACTGCACGGGCTTAATGCTGCGATCGCCCTTTTAGCAATTTTGAGCGCATTTCTGGTGTACAACACCTACGATGGGCGGTTTGGCAAAGTCCCCGTGCCTGAGATTGCAGATATTATCGGGATTCACGGCACTTTTGGCAAGATGTTGCTGTTAGGAATAATGCCGACTTTTGCATTGTATAGTTTCCACGCAGGCCAAAAACGCTTGGTGCAGCCGGATTCTTTTGGGAAACTAACTCAGTTGGGAAAACCGATTTGGTGGTACAGTTTGCACCGGATAGTGAATACGTTGATGTTGTTAGCGCTTACTTTTGCGATCGCTTCTGGCAGTATGGTTAAGGAAGAATGGCTGCCGGCTGGGGAATTGACGCAGGTTTGGTATTATTTACACGCTTCTGGTTGGGTGGTATTGGTATTTTGTCTGGCAATGCACTTGTTGATGAGTGCAAAGGTGGGGGGTTTACCGCTAATTTTGTCGATGTTTGACACTGCGTACCGCCCGGAGGATTCGCCGGCGGCTTGGTGGAAGAAAATTCGCTCTTTGGTCGATCGCTCTTAATGTGAAAATGCTTAATTTGAAAATGAACAGAAATATTTTATTAATTGTTGCGGAAGTCTTGGTAATGGGAGGCTGGTTGTTTGCTGTGGTTGCACCTTTATTATTTCCCTAATCCTATCCTATCAATTTTGGTTAACAAATGATTATTAGCTTTGTAGTGAGGAATTCAGCCCTCTGTTTTATGACGACTAAAGTCCTCACTACAAACCGAAATTAAGCTTTTCGCGCCACTTGCTAGCAAGATTTGCGACGGGTTTCCCTGGTGGCAAAATGCGATATCAAAAGATCGGCAATTTTACCATAAACTCAGCACCGCCCCCAGTTTGAGATTTAATTTGAGATTGCACTGGAGATTCAACTGTAAGGCGGCCGCCGTGCAATTCTACAATAATTTTATAGCAAACCGACAACTCCAACCCTGTAAAATTTTTAAATGATTTAGTAGGGCAAAACTGGTAAAACATTCTGGGTTGAATTTCCGGCGGAATTATAGAGCCATTGTGGGCGATCGATACAACAATAAATCTGCCTGTATATTCCTCGAAAATATCGGTTTTGATTGTAATAATTTGAGCCGAGTTATCAATACTTTTAACTGCGTCTATAGCATGGCTGATCAGGCTCGCAAATACCTGGCTCAGTTGACCGGGATAACACAAAATTGGCGGCAGGTTGTGGTACTCCTTGACTACTAATATTTTTTGCTCCAGTCTGTGAGCCAGCAACAGCAAAATATTGTCGATGCTCTCATTAACGTTGGCGTGTTCTTTGTTGGCTTCGTCAGGAAGTGAAAATTTTCGCAAAGCCAGGACTATCTGGCGAATGCCATCGGCTCCTATTTTCAAAAAATTGAGGATTTGCGGCAACTCTTGGCTGATAAAATCTAGGTCGCAAGTCTCTATTTTTTTGGCAATTCGTGGCACCGGTTCGGGATATTGTTCTCGATAGAGGCGAATTATACTAAGCAAATCTTTGATATAATCGTTGAGGTGAATCAGGCGGCCGTAAATAAAGTTAATCGGGTTATTAATTTCCTGGGCAACTTCGGCGGCTAGTTGACCCACCATTGTAATTTTTTCGCTTTGTACTAAATGCTCTTCGGTGATTCTGAGTTTGGCTAATACTTCTTCCAAAAGTTTGAGTTCTTCTTGAATTTGCCCGTGGAGTTGGGATTGGGAAATTGCGATCGCCAGCGAGTCGGCAATTGCTTCCAAAACTTCCACCTCGTCGGGAGTTGCAAACCGCCGATTTGCACAGGCGAACAGATATCCAAGCCGATGATTCTGAGTTAGTACGGGTACTGCTGCGTAGTGACTATTTGTGAGTTCGATATGGGCGTGTTCCTCAGACGCTGTGGCATCAGGGGCGGCCGTTTTATGTAGCAGTATCGTTTCGCAGCGGTGAAGCCGTGCAGCTAAATCTCCAGAGGGTTCACCTGGAACACCAAAGATTCCCAAACGCGCCGGCAAACCTTCCCGGCAATATTCCCAGCCAAATTCTAAAGTATCTTGTCGGGGGTCGTACCATGCGAAAATTGCTCGATCGAGCTTCAGTAAAGTACCGAGTTCGTCTACTGTAGTTTGGAGGATGCGATCGAGGTGCAAGCAAGCGCGAATGCGGCCGGTCAAGCGGTGGAGAAGGCCTTCTGTGCGACTGCGAATGCAATTTAGGGCAAACAGCTTGAGCGCCACAATTGCTGCGAAAATAGCTGCGGCGGCAAGTACGCCGGCGGCTACTGCTAGTATCTTGAAAGGAAGGAGTTCTTTTTCGAGATTGTCGCGGGGAATTACGAGGGCGATCGACCATTCAGCTTGTTCTAAAGGAAGATAGGCAACATAAACTCTGGCGCCGTTGATTTGAGTCAGCACAATGCCCGTTTTTTGATAAACCATCTCCCGGGCTACATTTGCCAAATTAGCATCTGCAGACTCTAAAAGACTGGGAGCCGAATTGTCGATATTTCCGATTAATCGAGCGTCGGGATGCACAATCGGCACTCCTTGAGAATTGAGAACAAAAGCGTAAGTTCCGGGGCCATATTCCAGATTTCTTACTACTTGGACAATTCGGTCGATGCTAATGACGCCGTTCATTACTCCGATCGGCTTTTGTGCTGTTTTATCAATAGAATTTGCCGAATTTGACCACACGGGAGCCGAAATGGGAACAATACTTTGTTTTTTGATCGTGCGAGAAATGGTAGGATCGGAAACATAGACTTCCCCAGCCATTGCCTTTTTAAAGTGTTGGCGGTCGCTCACATTAATCAAGGCTCTGCCCACTTTTGTGGTGAAATAAGAACCGTCGGGATCAATTAATGCGAAGTGCTGGAATTCTTGCAGTCGATTTACTTCGGATTTTAAATAAGGCTCTGCCACTGACCAATTCATCGAACGAACGGGAGGAGTGTTGGCGAGGATTTCGATCTCAGCCTTTCTAGTGTCGAGCCAGCGATCGATCTTGTAGGCCTGCTCCCTAACTTCTAACAAAGCATTTCGCTCGCTTTTGGTGATAATCAAGCGGTGAACGCTTTGATAGCTAATACAACCAGTGATGCTAGCTGCCAGAACTGTTCCCCCCAAAATTAAGAGCGCAGTTTGGTACCCAAGATGGTATTCGCCCTTTAATCCCGCTGGCAATAGTCGAGTTAATTTCCACCACTTTACTCTCGCAAAGCTTCCCATGGTTTGACCAATTTGTGAGATTGAAATCCTTAGCTCACCTACGATCTACTCGCCCGCCGGCCAGTAGTCTTAAACTACTAGCATTCAATAATTGCGGGGATTTTTTAATTTTTTCCCGCCGAGCGGCTCCTATCGTTTCCGGTTGCACTCCTTATGATATAAAGGACAGGGCAGTGCCGTTTCCCTACCCAGATTAATTGTAGGGACACGGCGCTACCGTGTCCTGGCGGTGGGTAATATTAATTCCGATGCTACCCGATGTGATATCACTTTCTTAAACAGGAATAATATCATACCACATTTTTGACAAATTAAAAACTTTCATCAACTACTTAATTTTTTTTACAGTTGTTAATAATTGATGTTATTTAGGTGATGTGGGCAGTAGACATTTTAGGTTGAGATGTGTGGTGTGTTTCTTAATCAATAGTCCAGACTGTTTTTAGTTCCTACTCTGAAACCATAGATCTTCCGTTGATAGTTCGATTGCCGAATTGCCTTGAAACCCTTATTCTACGGTTGGTAATCAAAAACTGTCCGCAGTATTGCTTAGGATCGCGAATTAAATAACTTACAATTTTAATTGTTATTGTGGGATGGGCGGGACGCCCATCCCACAAACTTGTGGAAGTTATTTAATTCTCATTCCTTAGTAACGAAATATTAAAAGTTTTTCGTTCATTATTAATGAAGGAAAAACTTGTTAAATCTTTAATTTACATCTCAACAATCAAAACTATTTTCGGTGCATCCGCTGGCTGAGGCACGGCTAAATTGCCCCAGTTGCGGGATTTGTTTAAAGAACCTTGTGAGTGTGTTCGTGCTGTTTCACATTGTCTTCAGTGCGAATGATGCGCTCGGAGTTGAGCACCCTTTTACGTTCTAAGGAATAAGTAAAGTCGTTGCGAACTGTTCCCAAGGGAATGTGAAGTTGAGCTTGGGGGCGGATTTTGTAAGTGCGGGCAGCGGCGATCGCCCGAAAGCCAAATTCTTCGCTAAACTGAGCTGATGTCTGGAATTCTGGCAACATTTTGGGTGTTTCGCCGTCGAGCACTGCTCCCAAAGTCGTCCCGCAAATCATTAAATAAGATGTGGGAATTCCCTTCACAATTGCTTCTAAAGCTGCTGAGGGAATAGCTTCGATTACTTGCACTTCAAAAACTTCGCCTTCTTCTTTGATGAAGCAGGTAGCTACACCGACTGCTATGTAGTCGTCGGTGCAGAGATCAGGAGCGTTGGGATAAACTGTTGCAGTCGTCATAAGAAAAGCTTGGTAGTGTGGAAACCGGGAACGAGAAATTAAGCGATTTTAGATTTTAGATTTGAGATTTATTCCACGGTTTTTTTTCGGGGATTTTACGTGAAAAATCTCAAACCGCCTGTTGTGACAACTCCCAGCACTAAATCGAAACGATTATAGTGTAGGCTTCTCAGAGACTCCTGCGTCTGCATAGGACTTTAACTGAGCTTTAAGAACGGGTTGACCCACCGCCCTGTTTTTAATGTTTATAGCTGCATTATGGTCACGGTCTAGGCTGCATCCACAGTGAGGACAGTCGTGCCAACGAACATGGAGCTTTTTTGGTACTTTCTCACCACAGTTGGAGCAATCTTGTGAGGTTTTGTGGGCGCTTACCGGAATTACCAACAAACCAGCGTTTTCGGCTTTGAAAGCAAGTATTGACAGAAAGCTTGACCACCCAGCATCCAACACAGATTTAGCCAATCTTGTACGAGCAAGTCCTTTTACGTTTAAGTCTTCATGAGCAACAACGTCATATTTTGACAACAGCGAGTTAGCGGTTTTAAAGTGAAAATCCTTCCTTTTATCCGCTACTTTTTTGTGCTGACAACCCAATTGCTTAACCACTTTTTGTCTGCGGTTACTCCCTTTCTGGCGACGTGATACCCGTTTTTGAATAACCCCCAACCGTTTCTGAGCTTTGCGGTAGTGCTGAGGAACTGCCACCGTTTCACCTTCTGAAGTTGTTAAAAACTCTTTTAATCCGACATCAATGCCGGTGATTTTGTCTGAATTAAAATCAGGCTTAATGGTTGGAACTGTTGCATCTTCGAGTGAAAGCGTTAGGTAGAATCCATCAGCTTTTTTGGTAACAGAAGCGGTTTTGACTTTAAACCCATCAGGTATTGGACGATGCAGTACAACCTTAACTTTGCCAAACATTGGTAAGTTAATTAGATTGCCTTGCCAACATCCATCCTTCATTTGAGGGTAGGTAAATGTGCGGTAACGACTGCGTTGCTTAAACCTGGGTTTGCCGCTACGCTTGCCATTGCTATCACCTTTGAGAAACCTGTCAAAAGTCACTTTTACCCGCTTGACGACATCTTGGAGGACTTGCGAATAAATCTCTTTGTACCAAGGATGAGTTTTCTTGAGTTGAGGCAAAGTTTTCTTGTCGGGTAGGAAGGCATACGTCACCGTATCCTTCCCCCCTAAGAACCGTACTTGACAGTTACCCATCATACGGCTCAAGCATCCTCAACCTTTCGGT
>JARCMA010000105.1 GCA_030248405.1 Microcoleus sp. MP8IB2.171 | reverse complement strand
GGGAGTCGGAGAGTGTCCGGGTGTCTGGGTGGGGGAGTCGGAGAGTGTCCGAGTGGAGGAGTCGGAGAGGGGGAGTATTTTTCTTTTTCCCTGGGACTAATGACTAATGACTACTGCCTTCTACCTTCAGAAGACGCTCAACGTCTATAATCAGCAAGTTAAATATTTACGGCAAGACATATGGAACTAGCTCATAAAGATTTGCTACAACAAATAGCCCGACTATCGGAAACTTATGCTAATTTGGCCGATCGCCTCTCCCAAGCAGCCAAACAACTGCAAGACTCCGGCCTTCCTCCCTCCGACAGCTTACTGCAAGAAGTCGCCACCTACAGCCGAAACTTTGCAGAAGTCCAAAAAAAAGCTCTCGAACTCAACAAATCTGCCATCGCGCCGGGGGAAATTGCTTCCCTCAAAGACATTCAAAACTTAGTCGAGACTGCCGCAGCTTCTGAAGGTAAAGCAGAAATTCGCGATGCAGCATTGAAAGTGATCGATCGAGTATTGGCGATCGCCCACCGCGAACAAAGCGACTTCGCACCCTTACAATCAGTTCATGCCAAAGCCCGCGAACTGCAACGCGCGATTTCCGAATCAACCCCAACTCAACTGCATTCTGACGCCGAATCCTTAGTCAGCGGCAAACACCCAGTTTCAGCAGTGCTCGCGCTGGTGGAACAGCAAGACAAATTAGATGATGAACAGTGGGTAATTCTCGAAGAAACAGTCAGCGCCGCTTTTGGCAAACAAATAGCCGTAGCCATTTCCAGAGGCAAATTAACCATTGCTGAGATGGTAAAAGCAGCACCTGCCAAAGTCGAACCAGCATTTAAAGCAGCGCCAGAACAAAAAATCAGCGCCGAACCTTTGCCAGAAGTGATTGTCATCCCGTCAGGAAATGTGGCACCGAAACAAGTTACAGTTGCGCCACAGATCCAGATTTTGGAATCCCCTGCACCTTCTGCCCCCATGCACGAGGTAATTATTGTTCCCAGCGTGGAAGTACCTCAGTCTCTTCAGACAACCGGTTCCGGGAACATTGTTTTTGGAGCACCTCGGAACATTCAACCAGCGGTGGCAGTAGAGGGCGCTTTGGGAATTAAAGTTTTGGCGCACATTCAAGGAATTGGCGATCGAACTTTCGGTGCTCAAGAATACGCCGGTACTAAAGCTCAAGGGCGGCGCGTCGAAGGATTTCTGATTAATATCGAGCCACCAATTGCCGGCTTAACAGTCGAGTATATGGCTCACGTCGAAGGTGTTGGCGATACTCCTTGGATTAGCGATGGAGAATTAGCAGGTTTTCGAGGTCAAGCGAAACGAGTTGAAGGATTTGCCGTGCGATTGAGCGGGCCACAAGCTGATAAGTATGACGTATTTTATAGCGCTCACATTCAGAATATCGGCGACACCGATGTGTCCTCCAACGGCGATTATTGCGGCACTCGCGGCAAAGGTTTGAGAATTGAGGGCATCAAAGTTTGGATCGCGCCCTCTGCGAGTTCTCAAGTTGCGGCGCCTGTGGGTTTAAAAGTGTTGGCGCATATTCAAGGAATTGGCGATCGAACTTTTAGCGATAAAGAATACGCCGGCACAAAAGCTCAAGGCCGCCGCGTCGAAGGATTTCAAATTAAAATAGAGCCTCCGACTGCCGGTTTAAATTTGCAGTACATGGCTCACGTTGAAGGAGTTGGCGATACTGCTTGGATCTCGGAAGGGGATCTCGCCGGTTTCCGGGGCAAAGCTAAGCGAATTGAAGGATTTGCTGCGCGACTGACTGGCCCACAAGCTGATAAGTACGATGTATCTTACACCGCTCATATTCAAAATGTGGGCGATACTCCTGTTACTTCTAACGGTCAATATTGCGGCACTCGCGGCAAAGGTTTGAGGGTTGAAGGAATGACGGTTTGGGTTGAGCCGAAAGCGTAAAAATTGAGATTGCGCTAATCTCAGAAACCGGGTTGATTCCTATTTTTCGTAGTCAACCGAAATTTGTCGCAGAAACCCGGTTTCTCGCCACCTACAAAGTCTTGGTGCACGCTAATCTCAGAAACCGGGTTGATTTCTATTTTTCGTGGTCAACCGAAATTTGTCGCAGAAACCCGGTTTCTCGCCACCAAATAGGGTAAATCCTGTGCTAATGGTGCAGCAGGTGCGATAAGGTTTCTACAGCATGATCGATCGCACTTGGAGCAGTTTCGCAACCTGTGGCTTCGGCGGCGCAGTGGCTGGCGTGGATTGCGTGTTCGACTGTTTTCGTCCCAGAGTCGATCGCGCTATCAGCTACAAAACCCTTAGCCTCGTACTAGCCCATTTGGGCTTGCATCTTTTTGTTAAACTCGGATTGATTCGGTTCCCAATTGCGGACTGTTTGCACAATCTCGATCCCAGCCCAAATTAACATTCCGAGGACGATCGCAGCAATCAAGTATCCCATAGCTTTCTCAAAAATTAAGGTTAGCTTGATATAATTTAACGCAGCAATTAAAGACCCAGATGATATAATCATCCCTATTGAGCTCGAATTTCCCTACTTCAAAGCAAATATTTGCTTGCTTCAAGAATTTCTCAAAAATCCTACTACAGTTGCTCAATCCTCTTTTCCATATCCCAGAACAGATAGAGCCAACAATACTTAAAGATAAATATATCAGAGGCCAGATGAATCAGATCCCTTCTCTCCCAAGTTTATGTCTGCATCAGCTACTGAAGATTCAGGCAGAAAACAACCCAGATGCTATTGCTATTGCTGCCCCAGACAGACCCCATCTGACCTATCTTCAATTATGGGTTCAAGTTAACGATATCGTTGCCCAACTCAATGCCATAGGTATAGGACGAAATGACCGAGTGGCGATCGCCCTGCCCAATGGCCCTGAGATGGCCGTTGCTTTTTTAGCAAGTGCGTCGGGCGGAACTTGCGCCCCTCTCAATCCAGCCTATAAAGCCTCTGAATTTGATTTTTATTTAAGTGATCTTAATTCTAAAGTGTTAATAGTTCAGGCGGGAATTGACTCCCCAGCGATCGCAGTAGCACAAAAACGCGATATTCCAATAGTACAACTATCCCCCATTTCCGATGCACCAGCCGGGATTTTTACTCTCCTAGGCGGTCAACTCTCTGAACCAGAATTACCAGGCTTTGCAGCACCAGATGACACAGCCTTAGTATTGCACACCTCCGGCACTACAAGTCGTCCCAAAATCGTGCCCCTAACCCACAAAAATCTCTGCACTTCAGCGCAAAATATTCGCAAAACCCTGCAATTGACACCAGATGACCGCTGCCTCAACGTCATGCCCCTATTTCACATTCACGGGTTAATTGCAGCCTTACTTTCATCCTTGAGTGCTGGTGCCAGCGTAGTTTGTACCCCCGGCTTTTACAGCCCCAAATTCTTGGATTGGCTTGATGAATTTCAAGCAACTTGGTACAGTTGCGTCCCCACCATGCACCAAGCAATTTTAGCGCGGTCTCGCACTGCACAGGAAATTATTGCTCGCACACCGATCCGATTTATTCGATCGTCCTCTGCCGCATTATCGCCATCTGTAATGGCAGAAATAGAAACAGTTTTTAATTCCCCAGTCATCGAAGCCTACGGCATGACTGAAGCAGCCCATCAAATGGCCAGCAATCCTTTGCCCCCCAGTCAGCGAAAACCGGGTTCCGTTGGGCCAGCAGCCGGGCCAGAAATTAGCATCATGGATGAAGCCGGTAACTTGTTGCCACCAGGTGAAATTGGCGAGATTGTCATCCGGGGAGCCAATGTTACATCGGGCTACGAAAATAATCCCAAAGCCAATGAAACCGCCTTCACAAACGGATGGTTTCGGACGGGAGATCGAGGATATTTAGATAGCGAAAACTACCTGTTTATTCAAGATAGAATTAAAGAGATTATTAACCGAGGCGGTGAAAAAATTTCGCCCAGAGAAGTTGATGAAGTCCTCCTAAATCATCCTGCGATCGCCGAAGCCGTCACCTTTGCTGCACCCCATACCCTTCTCGGTGAAGATGTTGCCGCCGTCGCCGTCCTCAAACCAAATACGACAGCCACCGAACGGGAAATCAAAGAATTTGTAGCCCAGAGACTAGCCGATTTTAAAGTGCCCCGCGCCATTTTGATAGTCGGTGAAATCCCGAAAGGGGCGACGGGAAAAATCCAAAGAATTGGACTTGCCCAAAAGCTAGGATTGACAACCTCCGATCCGATTGCACCTAGACCCACATTTGCACCACCGCGTACACCCATTGAAGAAAAACTACAGAGGATTTGGTCGGAGGTTTTGCAAATCGATGACATCGGCATCAATGACAACTTCTTTCAATTGGGAGGCGATTCGCTTCTGGCTAGCCAGATTATTAATCGTATACGGGATGTACTGCAAGTCGAGCTTTCCTTTCTGTTTTTCTTCCAGCAACCCACGATCGCTAATGTTGCCATTGAAATGATTAAAGTTAATGCCAAGCAAACAGAGGACGATGCACTAGCAGAGATCTTAGCGGATCTGGAAACACTGTCTGAAGAAGAAGCTTTAAAAGTCTTGAGCAACCTGAAAAATTCTCCAGCAATCGATCGATAAACCGCTCCTTTTGAGGCAGAAGTCCTGCAAACGCTTTCTGTGTCATCGCGGGCGATCGATAAATCTTCTTCCTTTTAGTCCTGGACGCACGGGTGGTCAGAAACCGGGTTTTTTTACGAAAAGACGCGTTGTAGCCGACAGATTAGGTAAAAAACCCGGTTTCTTTGGCAGAAATGCGTAAGTCCTGCCTTTGATAGACGATTGAAAATAAACAATATCCATCTATTGCCAATGCTCAACGACTGCGAGGCAAACACCTTGATTAGAGCAGGTTCAAAAAATAATGCAACTGTACACAATCTCCCAACCACGATCTTCATAAGTCATTCCCAATTTTTGAAGCGAAACTCTCAAATATCAAATTGTATAATTTATTGGTGAAAAAACAACATGGATAGCCTAAATGCAAGAATTTCTGAACTATCTCCAGCAAAACGCGCACTTCTAGAACAAAGACTCAAGCAAACAGTAAAAAAGACCGGCGAAATAATCTCAATTCCCAGAAGAGAAGAAGCTGAATATTATCCTCTCTCCTTTGCTCAAACCCGTCTCTGGTTGCTAGACCAATTGGTCGCAGAAAAATCCCTCAGCAATCGACCGGCAAATCTTCGTATTGTTGGTCAATTAAATACAGCCGTCTTAGGAAAAACACTCAATACAATTATTCGTCGCCATCAGATTTTAGGTGCTATTTTTACCTTGGTTGATGAACAGCTTATCCAAACTATCGTTCCTGCTTTCAACCTTGATTTACCCAAAATAGATATCAGTCATTTCTCAAGGGAAGAACGGCAGAAGCAATTACAAACTTTGGCGGTTCAAGAAGCAAACAAGCCTTTTGATTTAGCACAAAGTCGTTTAATTAGAGCGAGCTTGGTAAAACTAGCAGAACAAGAACATATTCTTTTACTGACCTTCCATCATATTGTTTTTGATGGTTGGTCGATGGGGGTTTTATTGCAAGAATTCAGCGCGCTGTATCAGGCATTTTTGCGTGGTGAGAATTCTCCTTTGCCAGAGTTGCAAATTCAATATACGGATTTTGCTGTATGGCAAAAAGAATACTGGGAAAACCAAGGATTTAAATCTCAATTAGCCTATTGGAAAAAACAACTTGGTGGTGAGTTGCCCATCTTAAATTTACCGACGGATCGACCCAAACCACCCATCCAAACTTTGAGCGCGGCCAAGCAAGCTTTATCTCTTTCTCAGTCGCTAACGGCTTCTCTAAAATCCTTAAGTCAACGGGAAGGGACAACTTTATTCATGACTCTGATCGCAGCTTTTAAAATTCTTCTCTATCGTTATACCAGTCAAGAAGATATTATTGTTGGCATACCAATTGCCGGTCGCGATCGTCTAGAAACCGAGTCATTAATTGGAATTTTTATCAATACATTGGTTTTGCGGACTCGTTTAGATCCAAATTGGACTTTTCGAGATTTTTTGGCAAATGTTCGTCAAGTCGCCTTAGAAGCTTACGAACATCAAGAACTCCCCTTTGAACAATTGATAGAAGAATTACAGCCAGAGAGGAATTTAAGCGCGTCACCGATTTTTCAGGTCTTTTTTCAACTCAGAAATTTTACCGATCGAACTCTGAAAACAGAGGGTTTAGAAATTGAATATTTTCCGGTCGATCGAGGGGTTTCACTTTTTGAGTTAAGCTTAGATATTATCGAAAATCGCGAAGGGCTATTATGTGAGTTTGAATATAATAGCGATTTATTCGATCGAAAAACAATCGAACGCATGGCTGGACACTATCAAACCCTATTAGAGGAAATTGTGACTGATGGGGAGCAATATCTTTGGAAATTACCGATTTTAAGCCAGAAAGAACGCCATCAATTATTAATAGAATGGAATGATACTGCAACAGACTATCCCCGCGACAAGTGTATTCACCAGTTATTTGAAGCGCAAGTGGAACGCACCCCAGAAGCAGTGGCGCTGGTGTTTGACACCGGGCGGCTGACTTATCGGGAGTTAAATACCAAGGCCAATCAACTAGCACACTATTTACGAAAATTGGGAGTTGGGCCAGAAGTTTTAGTGGGTATCTGTCTGGAACGTTCTCTGGATCTGATTGTCGCACTATTGGGAATTCTCAAAGCCGGCGGTGCTTATGTACCTTTAGACCCAGCATATCCTCAAGAGCGCATCGAGTTTATGCTCTCGGATGCTCAAGTGGCAGTGCTGCTGACTCAGGAGAAATTGTTGGCAGAACTTCCTAAATCGGAGGCCCATCAAGTCTGTCTGGACAAAGATGGGAATGCGATCGCCGATCAGAAATCAGAAAACCCGATCAATCACTGCGATCCCGCCAATTTAGTCTACATTCTTTATACCAGTGGCTCAACAGGCAGACCCAAAGGAGTAGCGATCGAACACCACAGCCCAGTTGCTCTCGTAGATTGGGCGCAAACAGTCTTTACACCAGAACAATTGACCGGCGTTTTAGCTTCTACCTCGATCTGCTTTGACCTCTCAGTCTTCGAGATATTTCTGCCACTGAGTTGTGGTGGGAAAGTCATCCTAGCTGAAAATGCTTTGCACCTACCCACTTTACCTGCGGCTGGGGAAGTCACGCTGATTAATACAGTACCGACGGCGATCGCAGAATTGCTGAAAATGGGTATCCCAAAACAAGTCAACACCGTCAATCTCGCCGGCGAACCCCTCAGCAATCAACTGGCCCAGCAGCTTTACCAGCAAAAGATCCAGTACGTCTTTAATCTCTACGGGCCCTCGGAAGACACCACCTACTCGACTTATGCCTTAGTCGAAATAGGCACCAGTAAATCTCCTGCGATCGGCAAACCTATTGCTAATACCCAAATTTACATCCTCGATAGTCATTTGCAACAGGTTCCTATTGGTAGCAGTGGCGAAATTTACATCAGTGGCGCTGGGTTAGCCAGAGGTTATCTCAATCGCCCTGATTTGACAGCCGAAAAATTTATTCCTAATCCGGTTGGTGAAAAACTCACTACCAATCGAGTTTACAAAACAGGCGATTTAGGTCG
>JARCMA010000104.1 GCA_030248405.1 Microcoleus sp. MP8IB2.171 | reverse complement strand
GAGTCGTAAACTTTTTACCCCACCCCAACCCTCCCCTTATCAAGGGGAGGGAGTAAGAAATTCACAAATGATTTAGGATTGCTATATGATTGTTGACTGTTGACTGTTGACTGTTGACTGTTGACTAAAATTATGCGGTCGGGCAAACTGACTGTTTGGATATTTGAACAATACCGATGCAACCAGAAACACTATCAGAAATCAATCGGACACGATCTAACAGCTAACAATCAACAGACTGCATTTCTATTTTTAACGCCGTTTCGACTCTTTGATACTCGGCCTCAACCTGTTCTAAAAGCGCGCAGGCCGGATCAGATAAAGGCTTGTTCGCCTCTGTTCCCATGCGGCCCATGATTTCGAGTTCCTCGCACAGCTCAAACAAGCGAAAAGCACCGAGAGTACCGCTAATCGACTTTAAAGAGTGAGCCGATCGCCGCAAAGCCAGCGGATCGGCGTTGCTCAGAGCCATAGAGATGCCTCGCAGCAGTTCGGGAGCTGTTTCGAGGTAAATCTCGATCGCCTCGTCCAAAGCTTCCACATCTCGCAGTCCCTCTATAATCTTGGCACTCAGGGAATCGTGGCTCTGTGACAAAGCCCGATCGAGATTTGATGCACCCCAATCGACGACTGCGGGCGAATTGGAAATTGTCAGTTGTGGATTTCCCGCAACAGCCACATTCGATCGCACTTGTAATTCACTCGTTCCTTCGATCTGTTCCGCCGTGGCATCCAAACAAACAATCGGCTGCAGACGATCGAATGCCGAGTTCGATCGAGATTTACACGCGCTCAAAGCTCGCACCAACTGCTCAATTGCGATCGGCTTGCTCAAATAGTCGTCCATCCCCGCAGCCATACACTCTTCGCGATCGCCCTGCATCGCATTTGCCGTCATCGCCACAATCCAAGGACTCGTCGATTTTGGATTTTGGATTTTGGATTTTCGATTGTTGGATTGTTCTTCGTCAGTTTCTGAAACTTCTGATTCTGCGCTGGGATTTTCTATCGATTTTCGATTGTTAGATTGCTCATTATTTTCTGAAACTTCTGATTCTCCCGTGTGATTTTCTAAAGTTAAATCTGCTGAAAATTGCTCGCGGATGTGGCGGGTAGTTTCCAGTCCGTCCATTTCCGGCATTTGCACATCCATCAGCACCACATCGTAAGGCTGGCGGCGCAAAGCTTCGAGCACTTCGATACCGTTTCCCGCCACATCCGCGCGATACCCCATCCGCTGTAAAATTTGCAAAGCCACCTTCTGATTCACCAAATGATCGTCAGCCAACAGAATCCGCAGGGGTAAGTTCTCGGCCAGCACGGGTATGGTTTGCAAGAAAGACCCGCTGGTGCGCTGCCCTCTAAATTCAGTTGTCTGTTCTCCAAAAATATTGATTAAAACATTGTAAAGCTGAGATTGTTTGATGGGTTTATTCAAAAAAGCAGCAAAATCCATCTCCATAGCAGGAGAGTTAATTTCTTGCCTGCCGATCGAAGTTAGCATCACTAACGGCAACTTTTCGCAATCAGGATACCGGCGAATTTGCGCCGCTAAAGCTAACCCGTCCATTTCCGGCATTTGCATATCCAAAACTGCCAAGTCAAACATCTCTTTAGCAGCCAGCCAATCTAAAGCCAAACGAGCCGAAGCTGAAGCCCTAGCCACCATTCCCCAAGACTGAGCTTGGAGAGTCAAAATTCTGCGATTGGTAGCATTGTCATCGACAATTAAGACTCGCTTACCAGTTAATTCAGGTTGAGAATTGCTCAAGTTAACTGGTAAGGAATTCTTGCAGCCAGAAACGATCGTACTAAAATAAAAAGTAGAGCCAACGGATTTCGTATTTTGGCCGATCGGCTTGTTGCTGAGTACAGATTTGCCATAGCTATATTTTTCGGCAATTTCGCAAGATTCTCCCCATCCCAAATCAAAAACTGCCGATGATCTAAAATCTGCAGGAGGATTGCCCGCGACACTACCCATACTTTCCACCCACATCCGGCCGCCCATCATTTCGGCCAAACGCTTGCTAATTGCCAAACCCAATCCGGTACCGCCGTACTGCCGGCTCGTTGAAGAATCAACCTGGCTGAAAGATTTAAATAGCCGATCCATGCGATCGATCGGAATGCCGATACCGGTATCTTTGACCGCAAAATGTATTTCGTATGCTGGGTTAATTGTTACCGGTTCGCCAGCAATTAATGGCAGTTCTTTAGCGTTAGCCGCCGGCACTGAAATCTTTTTTGCAGTCACCGAAACCACCACTTCTCCAGCGTCGGTAAATTTAACAGCATTACTGAGCAAGTTGATTAAAATTTGCCTCAAGCGGGTGCTATCGCCGATCGCCGTTGCCGGTACTGTACGATCGATCAAGTAACCCACTTCCAGTTTTTTTTCTGCCGCCTTAGCAGCTACCAAGTCTAGAGATTCCTCAATGCAAGTGCGGATGTCAAACGGATGTTCCTCCAAGTCCAATTTGCCCGACTCAATTTTCGAGAAATCTAAAATATCGTTGATCAGCGTCAGCAAAGCATCGCCGCTGCTGCGGATAGTTTCTACAAAATCGCGCTGTTCGCGAGTTAAGGGGGTATCCAGCAGCAAACCAGTCATGCCGATGACTCCATTCATCGGAGTGCGAATTTCGTGGCTCATGGTGGCTAAAAATTCGCTTTTGGCTCTAGTAGCCGCCAGTGCTTGATCGCGAGCTTTTGCCAAATCTACGCCTGTTTGCTGGCGTTCGAGTTCGCTTCCCACCCACTGAGCCATCAGTTTCACCAACTCTCTGTCTACAACTCGGAACGGTTCTGTTACAGGAGTCGGAGAAAAGAAGCACAGAGTACCGTAAACTTGACCTCCCACCGTGACGGGAATGCCCATGTAAGCTTCGATGAGGAAGGCTCGATCGTCGCTGTTGAAGGAAAAACCCGAAAATCTCACCGACTCAAAGTAGATCGGTTCTTTTGCCATTGACGTAGCGACGCAGAAAGTTTTTTCCAGATCGTAGATTTGGTCTTTGACGATCGATCCGTCGGGACACTCAACAGCCATTATTTGATAGTTGTCGCCTTGAATGCAGGACAAAATTCCCACCGACAGGCCTAAATGCCGACATCCCATTCCCAGCAGTTCTTGGAGGCGCAAATCAAAGGTAGAGAGGTGGTTGAGCGGGTCTGTACGGGGAGCCGAAGTCACTTGGTACAAAGCTTTGATTGCAGCTTCGCTTTCTCGCAGTTCTTGTTCTGTTTGCTTCCGCACGCTGATGTCGCGGGAAATGCCGATAATTTCTTGGACTTCGCCGGTTTGGGGATCGCTGATCGTGCGGCCGGTGGTTTCAAACCAAATGTATTTGCCGTCTTTGCGGCGGATGCGGTAGCTGACGGTGTAAGTAACTGGGAGCGCCAGAACTTTCCAGTGAGCTTTGGCAATGATTTCTAAATCGTCGGGGTGAAAATAATCGTTGGGGACGCGGCCGATGAGTTCCGAAGGTTCGTATCCCAGCAAAGCCCGGCTGGCGGGCGAGACGTAAACAAACACGCCTTTGGGGTCGTGTCTGGTGATCATGTCGGTTGAATTTTCGGCCATCAACCGATAGCGGTCTTCGCTTTCATTACGTTCGACTTGAGAATTGCCCAATGCTTCTAGCATTCGGTTGATGCCGTCGGCCAAGCTTGCGAGTTCATCTGCTCCTGCCATATGAACGCGCAAGTCTGGGTCGCCGCTGGCTGCGATGTTGCTGACGCTGGTGCTCAAGGAAGCCAATCTCGCTAAGACTAATTTTTCTAGCAACAGCAGGGTGATCGCGCTAAATATTAAACCTACTGCCAGTATTGATAAGGTAAACAGCTCCAAGGTAGCCTGACCTTGGCCGTAGATGATGCGATCTGTCTCTACTCGCAGCAGCAACGCTAGGTTGCCGTGGATGTCGCGAATTAGGGCGTATCCTGCGACTAAGGTGTCGCTGAGTGGCTCGACTAAAATTTCTACTGATTTGAGGTTGGAAATTTTGAGTTTGACATTTTCCAACTCCTGCCTCGATCGAGCCATCGCCTTGGCGCTGTGCCCGGAGTAGTTCGCGGCTCCCACTTTAAAATCTAAACTCGGCAATCTAAAATCCACTGACAGGTGAGTCAGTTCTGAAAGCAAACCGATTTCGCTGCTGTCGAGGTAGCGTCCCAAGATCAGCGTCCCCCGCGACGGGCCTTGGGCGTTGCTGTTGAAGATGGGCTTGGCGGCAATCAGCAGTCTGGCTTCTGGCAGGGTGAGGACGCCTGTTTTGGCGGCGGGGCGATCGCCCTCGACTGTCGATGAGTCTATTAGTGCCTCGGTCAAGTGCTGTTTTAAGCTTTCGGGAATCGGGATTTCGGTTTTGGATTTCAGGTCGAAACCTTTGCTGAAGATCGTCTGACCGTTGGAGTCCAGCAGCACCAATAAGTTTAGTCTCAAGTAAATAAATGTCGAATCGACGAAATTTGACTTGACAAAATTTTCGTTCCGTGTTTCGACGAAAGAGTAAGTATCGTCCCACTCGGCGTAATCTTGGGCGCTGGTGTCTAAATTCGACAAGTCATCATCTAATGCGTCCAAAGCCCGTGCGACATCCTGGCGGACGTACTGTGCCTCCAGGTTGTGAAAATCATGCAGCAAAATAGTTGATGCAGTGGCATAGAGAACCACAATCAGGCTGATCAGCGCTGCACCGATGATTAATAGTGTTTTTTTTCGGAGTTGCATGGCGTCGCCCTCCTCACGGTGCTACTAGGCAACTAGCCAGGAGAGGTTTGAGACGTAGGTTGTTTAGCATTGGCGATCGCAGGGCCTGCGTGTTTTGACTTTTCTGGGCTGACGAAAGCAAAGCCCTTGGTATTTCCAAGGTATCCGGTATGTTGCCCCCACAGTCAGTGTAGTATTTTCACAGCTTTAGTTCCATATTATGCACAACCTATGACCTACAAGTTATAACCTGACGATCGGCATCTTCAAAATTAACCGCCGATCGAACTCAAAACAGTTTGCGTTTGATACTGACGCAGGCACGGCGGCGGGCGGTTGGTAGAACAGGCGTGCTGGGTTGAGAAGCCTCACTATTATTGTACCTAAAAAATATTGAGGAGAGAGCGGACTGGCGCGCCTAGTTGGGTCTGCCAAAAGGAGCTCATTTCAATAGCTGTTTTGATTTTTGTCCTTCTCTAGCAATCCTTGCAGGAGTAGTGGAATAAGCCCAAAAGCCTATCCAGCCTAGAAGCTTGAACCGCGTTCAAAAATTGTCATAGCAGAGGAAATGAATATCCGGCGACTTTTCATTTACATACGCAAATAAAATATACAACAATCAAAAAAATCGGCTTTTCACTTTTCTATTTTGAATTAATCAAAACTGCTAATTAGGGCTTGCTGAAAAAGTCAGAAAACAGCATTTAGAAAGATGAGTGAATTCGCGCTCGCCTTGATGAGATAAGTTTTATTCAAGCTTTCTTGGG
>JARCMA010000103.1 GCA_030248405.1 Microcoleus sp. MP8IB2.171 | reverse complement strand
TGAGTAAACAGTCCCGATGCTGCTGAGGGTGATAGCTTCCCCGCGACGATCGCCGACGGTGCGACTCAGGGGAAGGGATTGACTATAATACTGTAGCGCTTTCTGTTGCTCTCCAAACTCTGAGTAAACAGTCCCGATGCTGCTGAGGGTGATAGCTTCAAGCGATCGATCGCCGACGGTGCGACTCAGGGGAAGGGATTGGTTGTAATACTGTAGCGCTTTCTGTTTCTCTCCCAAATCGTCGTAGATTCTGCCAATGTTGTTGAGGGCGAGAGCTTCTCTTCCTGGATTGCCGATCGCCCGACTCAGGGCAAGGGACTGGCTGTAATATTCTAAAGCTTTCTGTTTCTCTCCTAATACTAAGTAAACAGTCCCGATGTTGTTAAGGACGAGAGCTTCTTGCGATCGAGCGCCCGCTTCTCGATACAGTTTTAATGCTGCTTCATATTTGACGATCGCACTTGTTAAAGCTTCCTTTGTTCCTTGTTGGTAGAGTTTCTCTGCTTCTGCATATACTTTGTCAGCAGCCTCGCTACTGTTAGTTTGTGCTGTTTGTACGACTTTACCAACGGGCACGGCTGCTGGCACTGGCTGACTTAACTGAACCGAAAGTGCGATCGACATACCAGCCAAAAACCATTGAGTGCGATCGAACATAGCCACCCCTTTTGTATTTTTGTCAATTTTAATCACTAGCCCGCTTAGTGTAAAGGCAGGAAGAAGTAAGGGCGATCGGCATTTTTGCTAGAGTGAACGAGTAGTGCGATTCCCGGCAGGATAGCTACGCCGCGCGTACTTTTTCCCAGCATGAACAACATCCTAACTACCCCCGATCCCGTAACCAGCCACTGGGATTGCCCCGAATGCGGCGGCACCGGTATCCTCAGCCCAGAAATTTGCCCTGTTTGTCTCGGAGCAAAATACATCGATCTCGCTACAATAACGAACTGGATGCTCGATTTCATGGAATCTCGCGGCTGCAATCAAGCTGAGATCGATCGATTGCGAACCGAAAGCCCAGACCCCCTAACATTAACTTTTTGCCTCGAAGTTTGTATCGCCCTTAAATAAACAACGACATCAAGTCTGCTTAATTGCTTATAAATCATTTACGGGCATCGGGCATGGTCGGAAAAAAAACGCACTCTACAAGTTGATTTAACTGAAACGAAATAACGCCCAATTCCCTATTCCCAATGCCCTATTCCCAATATTCAGTGTCCCTTAACCGGATGTTGCCCGTAAAAAGGCAAAGCATCCGACCAATCAGGACGACTTCCCATTTGCCACTCCAAATAAGCCAATTCCAACACACTAGAAACCGACCAACCCAACTCGCTACCAACTTCAATTAACTGATAAGAATTCCCCCAATTATCCAACTTTTCCTGCCAAGATTCAGGAGTCATCACCGTATCAGGAAACAACTCACTTAAACCAGAATCTTTGTTAACTGAATAAACCGCCCCAAACAATTGTCCCCGCTGTGCACGCATTTGCAGCGCCATATCCTGATTTGAGATAGATTTTTTACTGCTGCTGCAAGCGACAGCCGCCAAAGTTGAAACCGCAAAAACCGGAATATCCAACTGTTGAGCCAAAGTCCGCGCCGTCACCATACCCATGCGAGTCCCCGTGAAACCTCCGGGCCCCTTGGCCACTGCAATAAAAGCCAAATCCGCCCAAGTTTGCGGCTGAATAAACTCGACTAAATACTGATGCAAATGAGTTGCTAAATCGCGATCCAAATTCCAAGTTTGGCAGCGAGAATCCCCGGCAAAATTGCTGATGGCTAAACCGAGTTCGCGACTAGCTGTGTGCAGGGCTAAGCCGTATTTTTTAACTGATGTTCCGTCTTGGGGATTGCTATTCACGATTACTGATAATTTTCCTTAACAAAAAACAGCGGCAAAGCCACAACTAAGCAACCCAAAAGAATACCAAATATTCCCGTATTTAAAATCCTTGAATTACCCATGCTACCAGTTATTAAAAACAGCAATACTAAACTGGCAAATAAATTTTTATTGGCAAATTCTTTGTGTTGGGAAACTTGATGCTTCACCGTCATAAAACCAGATGCAACTATTAGGGCGAATAGAGAATTAAAAATGACTATTTGAGAGCCAAAGATAAACCAAACTAAGGCAAACATTAGCGTATCTAGCCAAAAATCCTGAGTTTTCAACTTCGGCAGCCAAAATTCTTGGGTAGCAACAGGGGCGATTTTCTTGACTAATTGATTGTGTTGCAGCCGCACGAGTTTGTTTCTCAATTGAATCTTGGGATCGATTTGCAATATTTGCTTCCACTCCGGGCGACGAGAATTGTTGAGTCTTCCCAACAGCTTCACGGCTGCGACTTTATTTAACTCCAAATCGGTGAGTCTGGTGGCAATTATTTGAGATAAGTGCGGATAGTAAACGGGGTTGTCTTCGGTTCTGTTGATGACGATATTGAGCTGTTGCTTGGCTTGACTGACTTGGATTGTAACATTGTACGGGGCGATCGCATCTTGTAAAGCTTGCTGAATTTCGGCTTGCTGTTCCCGACTGAACAGCGCAGGTGCGGCGGCGAGTGCAGGCTTCGATTCTGCGCCTGTTTCCGGCGCATCGAGCACAGGTTGCGCGTCTAAATACACCGGCTTGGGGTTCAACTGCCGGATGACTGCTGAGGCTGAACTGTAGCGCCGATTGGTGGCACTTTGAAGCATGGTGTCGAGGATTCGGCCGAAATCATCGCTAACAGCAGTCTTCAAATAATTTCGCCAAGCCCAAGAATCCTCGGCGCTGTCGAACAAATCGAAGGGAGGAATGTGAGTCAGCAAGTGAATGCAAGTAACGCCCAAACTGTAGATATCGCTGGCAAAAACTGCTTTCCCCATCAATTGTTCTGGGGCTGTATAAGCAGCGCTGCCGATAATTGTACCTGTTTGCGGCAACCCGGTTGCTGTTACTTTCTTAGCTGCACCAAAGTCTACTAAAACAATATCTTTTTGGAAAGGAGAGGGGTTATAGGAACTTTCTAAGGCGGGTAAAGGAGTTGGAGATAGTCGGCGGCGAATGATATTTTCTGGTTTGATATCGCGGTGAATAACTTTGGATTTGTGGACGAAGTGGAGCACGGGCAATAAATCGTTGAGGATTTGCCGAATTTGAGTTTCGGTGAATGCTCCTTTTTGTTCTAATTCTCTGGCTAGGTTTTTGCCGTCTATAAATTCTTGTACTAAATACTGTCTCCCGTCTTGTTCAAAATGCGCGATTAATTCGGGAATCTGGGGATGTTTTCCCAATGTTTCTAGCTGGGCTGCTTCTTGGTGAAATAGTTGAGCGGCTTTTTCGGCTGCGGTATTTTGCGGCAAAAATTGCTTGATTACGCACTGCGAAAAAATCAGGGGTTTGGTTTCATCAACTGCTAGAAATGTTCGGCCAAAGCCTCCTTGCCCGATCGCCTTTATGGTACGGTAGCGAGATGCTGAGGGCGATTGTTCGTTAGTTAACAACAATTTTGAGCCGCAACTTTGGCACAATTCTGCATCACCTGGGTTTTGCGGATTCTGACAAGTTGGGTTTAAGCAATAGCTCATTTGATTTTAGATTTTAGATTTTAGATTTTAGATTTTAGATTTTAGATTGGGGAATTGAGGGATTTTAGATTTTAGAGTTTAGATTAGACCTCTTGCATTCATTCACTCGCTCTTCTTGAAATTATCTGCGTTAATCTGTGTTTATCTGCCTGACATCTGCGGTTGACCGGCTCTATCAAAGATTTATGCAGGAAGTCTATTTTAGATTGGGGAATTGAGGGATTTTAGATTTTAGATTGGGGACTTGGAAAATTCTCCCACTCTCCCACTTTCTCACTCTCCCACTCTCCCCCTCTTCCTTCTTCCTTCTTCCTTAAGTCGGTACGAGTTCGCCGGGCCGCAATTTTGCCCATTTACCGGTCTCTTGCTTGAAACTTTCACAGCCGACTACATCCCATTCCATTTCAATTTCGTCTTGACGGGGGCGGATGTTGACGTTGATAGTGGGTTCTACGGGATCGAAATCGGGTGTTTCGGTGAGATGAATCTGTTCGTGCTGTCCTTCTACGGCGTGGTAGGTGAAGCAGCGGTCTACATAGTGGCAGTTAATACAAATACACATTCTTGATATCCTCTGTGCATTTCAAAAAGATTGGTGAAATTTGAGCTTTCTGTTAATCTAGCGTAGCAAGAGTTTAATTGTTTGTAAGGAAAGTAGATTTTTGTTGCGATGCCGATTAATTTGCCACCTGCGTTATCTCCTGAGACTTGGCCGTTTGATTTGGAAATGCTGACACCGCCTGCTTATCTGGTGGGCGGTGCGGTACGGGATGCGTTGCTGGGACGCCGATCGCACTATTTTGATTTGGATTTCGTTATGCTAACACGGGCGGTCAAGACTGCTCGAAAAATAGCCGATCGCACGAAAGGTGGATTTGTCTTGTTGGATGCGGAACGGCAAATTGCGCGGGTGGTGTTTGCGGGCGGTACGGTGGATTTGGCGCAGGCGGAAGGGGGGAGTCTGGAGGGGGATTTGCTGCGCCGGGATTTTCGGATAAATGCGATCGCCTGCAATCCTTTTACCGGAGAAATCATCGATCCTTTGGATGGTCAAACTGATTTGCGGTTGGGTTTGCTGCGGATGATTTCGCGATCGAATTTGGAAGACGATCCGCTGAGGTTATTAAGAGCTTACCGTCAAGCGGCGCAGTTGGGTTTTGCGATCGAACCTGAAACTCAATCGGCGATTCGGGAATTAGCGCCGTTGTTGAGTCGGGTAGCGGTGGAACGGGTGCGGACGGAATTGGGTTATTTGTTGAGCAATCCTGACGGTGTTCCTTGGATTTGTCGCGGTTGCGAAGATGGTTTGTTTTCGATTTGGTTTGAAAGTGCGATCGACCGTTTCGATATTTTGACAAAAATTGACCTGTGTGCTACGAATTTGGCGGCAATTTATCCAGAGTTGGGGAGAGAATTTTCGCGATCGATTCGAGATACAATTAAAACGCCGTTGTTGGCAGTTGGGAAGTTGGCTATTTTAGCAAATTCCGACCCGACAATCGCTGAAACAGAGTTGCTGCGGTTGAAGTACAGCAATGCAGAGATTAAAAGTGCGATCGGGCTTTTGAAATACTTGCCAAAATTGCAAGCAAAACCTATCGCGGAAATGTCTTTGCGAGAACAGTATTTTGTGTTTCGCGATGTAGGAATAGTATTTCCAGTTTTAGCAGTTTTAGCCGTAGCAGTTGGAGTGTCCGTGGATGAAATTTCCCTGTTAATTAATCGCTACCTCGATGCTGATGACATTATCGCTCATCCCACCCAATTAGTTAGCGGCAATGAGTTAATGGAATCTTTGAATATTCCCAGAAGTCCGCTCATAGGTCAATTATTAATGGAGATTCAATTAGCGCGGGTAGAAGGGAGAATTGCGACTCGCGAAGAGGCGCTGAAACTGGCGGCCGAGTTGGTAGATAAATCAGTTGAAGTTTAGATTTTCCACTAATGTTATAAACTGGCAAGATGCCCGTTCCACAAGACACTTAATTGTATTGTGGGCCGTTGCTCCTAGCCCGGCTAAAAAGTTAGTATACAATGGTGCAAAATGTGCATATTAAACAACATCCCTTAATTCGGCAGGCAATTCAAACTTGCCATCAGCACCCGGTTCAAACTCAACAACTTTCAACACAGCATCAACATTTAGCGGCCCGTAAATGTGCGGGTAATTCTCACCCGCAGCCAATTCATACTTAAGTTCAGATTCTACTTTGTCCGAGTCAATCCAAAGCAGCAGCAATCCTGTTTGTCCCACAAAAAATTTATTAGCAGATATAAGAACTTGCGGCAGAGTCGAACAGTGGATAAATCCTTCTGTATCTAGCGTATCGCCGCGATAGGATTGCACTTGTTTTGCTTGTTCCCACTGTTGGCTGCGGGTGATGTGAAAGATAACGCTCATAATTAGATAGATTTTAGGTTTAATTGACAATTGGCAGCAAAATTTGAGAGGGACAATTCCCGCCACAACTTACTGTCAGCGTGATAATTTTAGCATCAATTAACCGCGCTTCACCGGGAGGCACGCCCGTTCCCGGATTCACGTCGTAAGCGGGAAAACAAGCCGCACTCAAACTGAGACGCAAAGCATTACCTTGGGCAATTTGCATACAAGTTGCTTGAAGCACAATTTTTACAGGTTTTTCATCTGAATTAACCCGCACGTAACCTTGAGTAAAATTGTAGACGCTGCCACTATCTTTTACCTCAGAAAGTATCGCACACAAATCAAAAGTCGGCGCATCTACTGTACAAAATACTTCGACAAATACCTCTCCTGCAACGTGCAAATCTGCTGTTAGCGGTGCAGAAGTGTATGTTAACACATCGGTGCGGCAGTCAATAGTCGATCGCTCCATCGCACCAGCAGAAAATGCAGCGTGACCTCCCAACGACGGCACCGGCCGCCAAGGGTCATGTACGAATATATCATCAGTACAAACATCCGCGCAACTCTCTGTTAAAATACCCGCATCTTCTCTCATCGCGGCCAGTCCGGTACTTGCTAAAAAATAAGATTTATGATGATTATTAGGCCATTTATCAAATTTTCGCCAATCATTTTTCCCCATCTCAAATAGCGTAATGGATCGCTCGTCTAATATTCCTGTATCAACTCCTTTCAGGAATTGATCTAACCAGCGAATTTGCAACTCATCCACAGGATTTGAAGCTGCCAAACCATAATCCAAGGCTCCAAGTTTTCGCCCCCAAGGTAAATGCGCCCAAGGGCCAATTATCAAATGCTGCGGAGAGTAACTCCGGCTCACCATTTCCTTGTAAAGATGGATTGTTCCCCGCAAATAAGTATCAAACCAACCGCCCACGTGCAGCATTGGCAAGTCTAAATCTTTGATGTTTGGCGATAACTTTTCCCAATACTCGCTCGGTCGATAATTATCCAACCAATCGTGATAATATGAGTCTGGAGCCAGATTTTTAATAATCTCAGGACGCGCCGGCACGGTATCGTATAGCGGGAGATTCCTCGAAGCTGCATAAAAGGCTTGATAGGCAGAAATATCGGCTTTTAAGCGAGCGGTTTCTGCGGCTAGCTGAATTGCCCAGCCGAGATTTGATTGCAGGCAAAACGCGCCCCCTTCATAGGCCCAATCTGCGTATAAATTGCACCCTACCATTGCCGGACAAATTGTGATTAATGCGCTCGGTTTAGCAGCCGCCGCGTAGAGTTGAGTCATGCCTTGGTAGGAAAAACCGTACATTCCGACTTTGCCGTTACTTCCCGGCAAATTAGCTGCCCAATTGACGCTATCAAAACCGTCTTGTGTTTCGCTAACAAATAGGTTAAATTCGCCTTCGGAAGTGCCACGTCCCCGCACGTCTTGGATGACAACGATGTAGCCGTGTTTGGCGTACCATGCGGGATGCGAATATACTAATGTAGAGGCGATCGCCCTTCCGTAAGGTTGCCGCATTAACAATACTGGAAATTCGCCCTCCGCATCGGGGCGGTAGATGTCAGCATCTAAACGAACCCCATCTTTAGTTAGCATTGACGCTGTTTCTTTCGGACAAAGTTTCAGCATAAATCCTAAAAAACATCAACTAAAAAAGTTCGTAGTAACTGACATCTTACACCATTCTCGATAAACCTTTTAGGGGCGGGCAGGATGCCCACCCCACAAGAAAATTCACTCTTTGTGGAACAGGCATCTTGCCTGTTCTTGATAATGGTGCAACATCTCAGTAGTAAGGGCTTTAGCTTTTTCTCTAAGCACTCAAGTTCTTACTACAAACCTAGGACTCAAGTCCTTACTACAAACCTAGCACGGTACGAGTACATCCGATCGCCCGAGAACTCTCATATCTTCCTCATCGAGTTCGACTGGTGTACCGCTGCGAATTAGTTCCACAAAATCCTCATTCGGCACCATAATGCACAAAGTGTACAAACGTTCACTGCCCGTATTCTCAATTACGTGAGTCGCCGTTGGAGGCACTAACAAACTATCTCCCGGTTGAATACTAACTGTTTTGCCGTCGCAGGTTGCTTGCCCTCTTCCTTTGAGTACAAAAAACATTTCTACTGCCAATAGATGGCGGTTGGGAGGAGTTTTACCCCCCACATCGAAAATCTCCACGCAAACTGTTAATGAAACATTAGCTATTACCGGATCGAAGACGATAGCTAATCTATTAGTATCGCCCGGACTGATGCGAAATGCTTGGTAGTCTTTCGGAGACTTTATAACAGGAATCATGCACTGGTTTGTCATTTTTTTATTGTTAGTTGTCAGTGGTTATGTTTCTGCTGTCATTAGTGAGAATCCAGAGTCATTAGTCCGCCGCTCAACCTCAAAAGTTTATTAATTTTACAGGAGAGTTCGCTGTCAGAGCAGGAAGCGAGATATATAGGCTTTGCTGTGCGGGACTCTCGCACTCCTAAAAAACGCTTTTTATACTCCAGAGGGATACTCCCCTGATGACTGCTATTTAATTGCTTCTAACATAGCCTGAGAATCCGACAAAAAGCCAAAACATTGTTTAACGTTATAAAGAGTAGCTTGCCAGCAATAGTCGGGAGATGTCGTAGCTGTACAATCTTTGACTAAAATACAGTCGTAACCGAGGAAATTAGCATCTTGCAGTGTAGCCATGACGCACTGATCGGCGTTTACTCCTCCGAAGAAAAGTGTAGTTCTGCCGAGGTTCCGCAAGATACTATCTAAAGGAGTATCCCAAAACCCGCTCATCCGATATTTATCAACACAAATATCCTCCGGTTTGGGTTTTAATTCATCGACAACCTGCGCCGCCCAACTCCCTGCCATCAGTACAGGTGCGTTGTTTTTTGGCAGCGGATCTCCCAAACCTATGCCGTCGCCTGTGGGATTGTAAACGTGACGGGAAGCTGCACTAATATTGAGCAAATCGGGGCGGTTTCCCCAGTTGATCCAAATAATTGGTACTGCGTGCGATCGCAATTTTGGCAGCAAATTTGTTAAAGGATTAATTGGAGTTCTGGCGGGCGTTACATCTACGCCAATATGTGCTAGCCAACCGTCGGGATGACAGAAATCGTTTTGCATATCTATCACCAACATTGCTGCTTTTGCTAAGTCCAAACGCAGGGTTTTAGTTTCTGTTTCCAGGGTAACAGGTTGAGGCGCGATCGGCGATCGGGTGATATCGGCAATTTTGGCATCAACTTTCCAAGCATTCGGCGGTACACCCAAGGTGCGGAGAGAATCAGGATTCATATTAATTATGACTTGAAAACAATTTCAATTTTAGAGCTATTTGATTGTTACTCACTTGTCATATCTTAAATCTTTGTTATAATTAAGTATCCGGGGTAACTTTTTGATAAAGTTTAGGATTTATTAACTTTATGATCGTTGGGCGATCGCAAATGTTAGCGCCCTGCAATCATACAATAAAAATCAATATAAATTTACAAAAAGAGTAAATCTATGAGCTTTACAATTCAAAATGCTTTAATTCCGGTGGATAGCGGTTATGAAACCGCAGATGTGCAAGTGGTGAATAATTGCATAAGTGCGATCGCGCAAAATTTAGATTCTGCGGGAACAGTAATCGACGGCAAAAATAAGCTGCTGCTGCCCGGTTTTGTCAACGCGCACACACACTCTTCTGAAATGTGGCAGCGCGGGATTATTCCCCCTTTGCCGCTGGAGTTGTGGATTGCAGAATTATACGATTTTACGCCTCTTGATCCCGAACAAGTTTATTTGAGCGCCTTGGGAACTGCGGTAGAAACATTGCTGTCGGGCGGTACAAGCGTAGTCGATCATTTAGTTTTGATTCCGGGGCAAGAATTAGAGACAATCGCCGCCGCAGTTCGTGCTTATCAAGAAATCGGTATCCGCGCGTTTATCGGGCCATTAATTCAAGATGAATCCCTGACAGCGGGAATGCCTGCGGGCGATGGCGCTATCGAACACGCGGCTTACATCCGCTCGACTAAGGCCACTTTGGAATTAATGGAAACAGCCATAAAACAGTTTCACAATCCCGAAAAAGGTGTTAATATGTTGTTGGCGCCGACGGGAATTCAACTGTGTTCGGATGCTTTGTTTGAAGGCTGCATCGATTTGAGCGATCGCTACAATCTCTGCCGCCACGCCCACCTATTAGAAACTCCCGCCCAAAAACAACTAGCTCACGAAAAATACGGCTGTAGCGCTGTCGAACACCTGCAAAAAATCGGTTATTTGAGTCCGCGAACTTCCTTAGCACACTGCGTGTGGCTGGAAGATTCCGACATTGCAATTATGGCAGAAACTGGAGCGACAGTCGTACATAATCCCCTCAGCAACTTGCGCTTGGGAAGCGGGATTGCACCGATTTTGAAATACCGCCAAGCGGGAGTCAACGTATCTTTTGGCTGCGACGGCGCTGCTAGCAATGACTCTCAAGATTTGCTGGAAGCGATTAAAATTGGTTCGATTTTGCACAATATCACGGATTTGGATTACCGCCAATGGATTACACCGCGCCAGTCTGTAGAAATGGCAGCGCTGGGCGGAGCAAAAGGCTTGAATGCTGCTGATGAAATGGGTTCGCTGACAGTCGGTAAAAAAGCAGATTTTGTGCTGTATGATTTAACAAGTTTATCATTGCTGCCGCGCACCGATCCGATTGGCTTGCTAATCTTGGGACGCCCGACTAATGCGGTAGACAGCGTTTGGGTAAACGGCAAGCAAATTGTCGCCGAAGGTAAGGTAAAAACGATCGATGTTGATGCTTTGAGGCGGGAATTATTCGATCGCAGTCAGTGGAGTAGCAAGCGTCAATCGCAAACAGTAAGTGAGATTGAAGCGCACTACCGCCAAGTTATGAAATTGCCTGGTTATGCTTAGGGATCGCAGAAAGACTCGGCGGTTGAAACCGCGACTACACAGACAAAACCCGCCTCCGCGGGTTGAAGAATAAAGGTGCGCCATGTGCACCCTACAGTATGATGTTAAACTATGGTATTTGCGAAAAATTGATGATTAAATTGCACAAATGGCAGCGGATACTGGCTTTAATAGTTGTTTTTACGATCGCCCTTACCTCCTCCGCGATTTTATCCCCGCGTCTCTTGGCTCAAACCCCGCCCACCACGCCAACAACCGAATTGCGCGGCGTCTGGCTGACTAACATTGACAGCGAGGTGATATTCTCCCGCAACAACATCATTGACGCTGTAAATCGACTGGATCAACTCAATTTCAATACCATTTATCCCACGGTTTGGCAAGGAGGCTATACGCTTTATCCGAGCGCTGCAGCCCAACGAGTATTCGGACAGTCGATCGATCCATCGCCCGGATTGAAAGACCGAGACATCCTCAAAGAAATTATCACACAATCCCGCGAAAAAGGTATAGCAGTAATCCCCTGGTTTGAGTTTGGTTTCATGGCTCCAGCCGAATCGGAATTAGCCACACTTCACCCCGACTGGCTGGCGCACCGGCGCGACGGTTCAACTATTTGGAAAGAAGGCAAACACGATCGAGTTTGGCTGAATCCCTTTCATCCCGAAGTTCAGCAATTTATCTTAGATTTAATCCTAGAAATTGTCGATAATTATGATATAGATGGGATTCAATTTGACGACCATTTTGGCTTGCCAGTAGAATTTGGCTACGAGCCACTAACAGTGTTAATGTATCAAGAACAAATCAAAAGTCCTCCCTCCGACGACCCCCGCGAAACCTTCTGGGTGCGCTGGCGCGCTGACAAAATCAATGACTTTATGGGGCGAGTTTCCCGCGCCATCAAATCCCGCAAAGAAAAATGTATTATCAGCTTATCTCCGAATCCTTTTCACTTTGCTTTACCCGCCCACTTGCAGGACTGGTTTACCTGGGAAAGACGCGGCTACATCCAAGAAATTGTGTTGCAGGTTTATCGCAGCGATATCAAGCGTTTTAGTGCCGAACTGGAACGGGAAGAAGTCACACTGGCTAAACTTAACATTCCAACTGCGATCGGCATTTTAACAGGTCTTAAAAATAATTCTGTGCCCCTCAAGCAAATTCAAGAACAAGTGCAAGAAGTGCGAAAAAGAGATTTCGCTGGCGTGTCGTTCTTTTTCTACGAAAGTTTGTCGAATTGGGCGAGGGAAACCCCCGAACAGCGCAATTCTGCTTTGCAAGAATTCTTTCCCACAAAGATGCAGCGCCCGCCATCCGAAGGCACAAGTTGAAACCTACGGTTAAAATGAGAAAAATCATACAGCGCTTAGGAATTGTCATCTTATCTTTGAGCGCTTTCTTAACAATTGGCTATCTCACCCCCAGAAAGTGGGGAAATTACTCGCAAGCAGATTGCACAATCTCTCTATACATTTCCAACCAAGGCATCCACACCGAAATCATCGTTCCAGTGAAAAATGAATATTTTGACTGGAATCAATTTTTACCGCTAACAGAAATAGGACGGGATGCCACTTCTGATTATAAATATATATCTTTTGGGTGGGGAGATAGAGCTTTTATGCTGGAAACTCCCACATCAGGAAGTATCAACCCAGTTACAGCTTTCAAGGCGCTATTTCTCCCTACTCCGTCTACCGTACAGGTTCAAAGTTATCGGGTTTTTCCTCAAAGTATAGAAACCAAATGTGTGAAAATTAACGGCGAAAATTATTTGAAGATGGTAAATTTTATTAAAAATTCATTTCAATTAGACGCAGCAGGTAATAAAATCAAAATTAGCTACGGCTACGGTAACAGCGACAGTTTTTATGAAGCAAAAGGCAGTTACTATGTTTTGAGAACTTGCAACGACTGGACGGCAAAAGCTTTGCAAAAAGCCGAGGTCAATACTCCTTTATGGTCAACGCTTTCTTCGGCGATTATGTTTCATCTTAATAGCGGTTGCGAATGTCACAAATAAATGGTATTAGGTAATCGTAATAATATCTTTACTTGAGGTTATAAAATTTATAATGAATGATTATGTATGGGTGGGAATCTTGCCTAAAGTTGCATTCTTTTTTTTAGCTGGTATAATTACCAATTTGAGGAAAAATTATGAATGTAATTCCCGCGATCGACTTATTGGATGGAAAATGCGTCAGATTGTATCAGGGAGACTACGCGAAGTCTCAAACTTTTAACGACAACCCCGTCGAAGTCGCCAGACAGTGGGTAAATGAAGGCGCGACAATGCTGCATTTAGTAGACCTCGACGGCGCCAAAGCCGGTCATCCCGTCAACCAAGCAGCCATTGAGGCGATCGTCCGCGCAGTGGACGTTCCCTGTCAAGTAGGTGGGGGAATGCGCGATCGCCCTTCTGTTGCTGCTATCCTCAATTTAGGAGTCAGGCGCGCCATTCTCGGGACTGTCGCTGTCGAACAACCGGAATTAGTCGGCGAATTGTGCGCCGAATTTCCCGGTCAAATTCTGGTGGGAATCGATGCCAGAAACGGCAAAGTTGCTACTAGAGGCTGGTTAGAAACTTCTGAAGTTTTAGCAACCGAATTGGCGCAAAAAATGGCCGAATTGGGGGCAGCAGAAATTGTTTACACTGATATTCACCGCGATGGTACTATGGAAGGGCCGAACTTGGAATCTTTGCGCGAAATTGCTAACGCTATTTCGATTCCGGTGATTGCTTCGGGCGGCGTTAGTTCGATCGCAGATTTGTTGACATTGTTGGCTTTGGAACCAATTGGTGTCAAAAGCGCGATCGTCGGTAGAGCAATTTATACCGGTGATATCTTGCTAAAAGAAGCAATTCAAGCCGTCGGACAAGGGCGGTGGCAAGATGTACCCCCAGATTTGGGTTCTTCCAGTTTTGCTTGACCATCTGAATCCGCACAACCAGCCTTTAAAAAACCGGATTCCTTGAGTTTGTCTGCGTCCAGAATTATCTGATTTGAATGTCTTTCTTATCATCATTGTACCATGTTTTTTCACCCAACAATTACAGCTTTAAGTTCTGGGATGGCATCCTTAGTTACTCCCATACCTTTGTTAGCAACAGTCGATCCCGAAAATTCGCCGATCGTTCTCAGCGGAGTTTTGCTCAGTTTGGTAGTGATTTATCTCGCCAGTAAACTCGGCGCGGAAGCAGCTAAAAAGTTTGATTTTCCCTCTGTTTTAGGTGAACTTGTAGCAGGGGTGATTGTTGGCGTATCTGCTTTACATCTAATCATTTTTCCCGAAGGCGGGTTGTCAGCTTCCAACTCAGGGATTATGACGGTTGTGCAATCGATTAATCATCTATCCCCTGCCGCCCTCACCAGTGTGTTTGAATCGCAGAGTGAAGTCATCTCTGTGCTGGCTGAATTGGGCGTGATTGTTCTGCTGTTTGAAATTGGTTTGGAGTCGGATCTCAGACAACTCAAAGAAGTAGGAATTCAAGCCGTCTTTGTCGCTGTTGTCGGCGTAGCAGTTCCCTTTGCGGCCGGTACTGCGGGCTTGATGATAATTTTTCACACGGCGGCGATTCCGGCAATTTTTGCAGGGGCTGCTTTGACGGCCACTAGCATCGGAATTACATCCAAAGTGTTGTCTGAATTGGGACGGCTGAAATCTAAAGAAGGTCAAATCATTGTCGGTGCAGCGGTGATTGATGATGTGCTAGGAATTATTGTCTTGGCTGTGGTCGCCAGTTTAGCGAAAACCGGTGAGATTGATGTTGTTAATGTCATCTATTTGATCGTCAGTGCAACTGCGTTTCTGCTGGGTTCGATTCTGTTGGGCGGCATCTTCAACAAAAGCTTTACTGCGGCGGTGGAGACACTGAAAACTCGCGGGAATATAGTTATCCCAGCGTTTATCTTTGCTTTCTTCATGGCTTTTCTGGGCAATGCAATTCATCTCGAAGCGATTTTGGGTGCGTTTGCGGCTGGCTTGGTGTTGGATGAAAGCGATGTTCGCAACGAGTTGGATGAATTGGTGAAGCCCATTGCTGATTTGCTTGTTCCCATCTTTTTTGTAAGCGTGGGGGCGCGCGCAGATTTGGGGGTTTTGAACCCAACAGTGCCGGATAATCGGGCGGGACTTTTGATTGCGGTATTTTTGGTTGTGGTTGCTATTTTGGGCAAGTTGGTGACTGGTTGGGCAGTGTTTGGTCAGCCTGGAATCAATCGATTGGCGATCGGAGTGGGGATGATTCCTCGGGGCGAAGTCGGGTTAGTTTTTGCCGGTATCGGTTCGGCGAGCGGGATTTTGGATAAACCGTTAGAAGTCTCGATTATTATCATGGTAATTCTGACGACTTTTTTGGCTCCGCCTTTTCTACGGATTGCCTTTGGCGATACGGTAGAGCCTCCAGCTAGCGGGGAACCTTCCAGCGAGCAAACTGCGATTAGCGGGTGATTATCTGTTGAGCATCTAACAAATAAAGAAACGGCGCCGTGCCGTTTCCCTACTGAAATTAACCCGCAATTTAACTGGTTTTAACTGGTTCCCAGGCTCCAGCCTGGGAACTCATATCACTCTTGATCTGCCTCGGTTTAACTGGTAACGAGTAAAAGCACTATAATTGTGGGAAATACTTGATCTGGTATTTGCAGCTATGGTTCAAACAACGGAACATCTTTACATTGTCAGAGATGAGCAAATTCTGAGCGGTGAGCCGATCGTCAAGGGCACGCGGACATCTGTTAGGGCGATCGTTGAAACTTGGCGTATGGGCATTTCACCTGAAGAAATTCCCAACGGTCTTCCTCACCTAACGCTGGCACAGGTATTCGATGCGTTGAGCTATTACAGTGACCATCAAGATGAGATTAATACTTATATTGAACGCAACCGAATTCCTGATGATTTAATTGACCCGTTGGTGCGAGATTTATGAGTAATTTTTTCATTTGTTTGTACCTCGATGAGGATGTCAATGTATTGGTCGCAGATTTGTTGAAAGCGAGAGGCTTTGATGCTCTAACCGTAAGAGATGCAGGACAGCTTCAGGCAAGTGATGAAGAACAACTTGCTTTCGCTATCAGCCAAAGAAGGACGCTGGTTACGCACAACCGAACCGACTTTGAAAAACTTATACAAGCTTATTTTGATATCTCACGAACGCACTAGGGCGTAATTTTGGCTTTTCGTCGTCCACCCCAAGAAATAGCGCAACGATTATTAGTAATTTTGAATCAAGTAACGGCGGATGAGATGGAAAATCAGGTATATCTGATTGCTCAATCTGTAGCGTGTGCAACGCGATCTTTTCCATTGCTACTCATTTGCCTCAAGGTTCAGACGGGGAGACAACCACTTTCAGGGAATGTGATAGTGGTTATTTACCAACGAGTGCTACAGCATTGCTTTGCAAAACAGGAATTTCAATTCGGAATTCTGTTCCTTCACAGGGTTGAGATAAGCACTGGATCGAGCCACCGTGCTTATCAACTACAATTTGATAGCTGATTGATAGCCCTAATCCAGTTCCTTTACCAGTTGGTTTTGTGGTGAAGAAGGGATTGAACACCTGTTTTCTAACAGTTTCCGTTATCCCAGGGCCATTGTCTTGAATTTGAATCACCACGTTTTTAGAATGACCGCGCCCAGTTTCCTTTGTAACTAGCTTAGTCCGAATAGTGATGCGACTGGGATTTTTTGGGATGTCTTTTGCAGAACGCTGAGTGTCGTAGTTTTCTAAAGCATCGATCGCATTTGCCAGAATATTCATAAAGACTTGGTTCAACTGTCCGGCATAGCACTCTACTCGCGGTAAGTCGCCGTACTCTTTGACAATTTCAATAGCAGGATGAGCCGGATTTGCCTTCAGTCGATTTTGCAAAATCATCAATGTGCTGTCAATTCCCTCGTGGATATCAACTGGCTTCATTTGGGCCTCATCCAGCCGCGAGAAGTTTCGCAGCGACAGGACAATTTGACGAATGCGATCGGCTCCTACCTTCATTGAAGTCAGCATTTTGGGCAAATCTTCACTAATGAAGTCCAGATCGAACTCTTCAATTTTTTCCTGAATTTGGGTATTAGTTGGATAGGTTTGCTGGTAAAGCTGAATCAACTTTAGTAAATTTTGCGTGTAGTCGGCAGTATGGCTCAGGTTGCCATAGATAAAGTTTACTGGATTATTAATTTCGTGAGCAACACCAGCAACCAGTTGCCCCAAACCAGACATTTTCTCTGCCTGAATAAGCTGTGCTTGAGTTTGCTGTAAGGTTTTGAGTGCAACCTCAGCTTCCTCTTTTGCTTGCCTTAACGCAGCTTCGGCTTGCGTGCGCTCAGTAATATCCAGCGCCAAAGATGCAACTCCAACAATATTTCCAGCATCCCCTACCAAAGGCGTATTGAACCATTCGCAAATAATGGTTTTGCCGTTTCTCGT
>JARCMA010000102.1 GCA_030248405.1 Microcoleus sp. MP8IB2.171 | reverse complement strand
GTTATGTGGCGATCGTATCATTGCAAGAAGTGCGATCGCTCGATCGCCGCTGACACTAGGAAAATGGTCTAGAAACTCATGAAAGCCAATCACCAGCTTCGAGACAATCAAGCAGAATTTTCATCGGGACGCGAGTAGCGATAAAGACAGGAGTTCCCCCTAAAATTTCGGGGTCGCTAGGAACGATAGTAGCTGCGTATTGCAAAGAAAAGGTTGTGATCTCGAGACAATCTTCCTCAGTCCAGGTATCACTTGGCTCGAATAGCCTGTTAGTTTCCATCGCTACATCCCCACTGGAATTCCATCGCATGAATCTTTTCTACCAAAGCTGAAACTTTAACGGGTGAATTATCAGGTACTAAATCCCGATCGACTATTTGTTGAGCCGTTGCAAGATTTTGGCTTCCTATAGCATCACTCGTATGAAAGACTAGACAATTCACTTGACTGAGACGAGCGGACAGGATTTGCAAAAGAGCCATCAGAACACGATCGCCACCGTAAGCTCCGCATCCCCAAAACCCTGTATGAATAATCAAACTTGGTGCGTGAGGCGACTCTAACTGCGACTCAATTCGTGCTGCACAAAATCCTGTGAACGCTGTTTTAAGGATGTATTCAATTTCTTCAATTCTATAAGAACCCTCCCCGCCTGCTGGAGCTTCCATCGCAATGATGTTTGTGATTGTAGGCGGGCTTAGAGGTTTTGTCGCTTGTCTGATAGCATCTGATGTAGCTCGTCCAAAGTTGTTGCCGTAAAGACCAAAAGGTCGCCCCTGTCCTGGATTTCGATCGGTAGCGATCGCACACCTCCGTTCCACCCCACGAATCAGGATCGGGGTGGGTTGTTGACTCTCCACTGTTAATGGTTTAATGTTGGAATCTAGTAAAGCTTCTCGCAGTGAACTGAGTGCTGGATGTTCAGCTACCTGCATTTCGTCTTGAGCAAACAGCGAACCACCATAAGCACAAAAAAGATTGTAATGAGCGAAATTGAGATACCACTCCATCTGAGTGCTATCTTGGGATGGCTCGTATTCAAAGTATCTCTTTTGCTCAGAAAGATCGGTCTGATGTTCAAGAGGGGAAAGATATTCTGGAAGTGGCATTGCGTACCATCTGGAAAACGCTAATTGACCCCGATGAGTGCATCCAGGTGGACAACAAATGTCATAAACGAGCTTTTTATTAGCGTGGTAAAATTTTGGTGGGTGAGAATTCATCAGAGCTTGCGTATCAAATGTCTGCCTACATATCAAGCTATCTAAGAAGTCGTTCATTGCTCTCTCCCTTCCAACATTGAAACATTTTTTTCAAACGTTAACCGCCAAAGGCTGTGGATGTCAAGACCGACTAGCTCTTAGATACCCGACTTCTCCAAGAAGCCCGGTATCTGCGGTATCTGGTTATTCTATTTTTTTAGGCAGGCTTACTTATTGCTGACTACTCAAATTTTTATCGCCCAACCTCGGCGATACATCCCATACAAAATCAACCACCAACACAATACCGCTGTCACGGCAAAAGCTAGAGAACCGTTCAGCGGCCCAGCCCACGGCACAAACCAGTTTTCATAAATCCAAGTGTAGGTAGTTGGAGCAGTTTTACCAATGCCGATATGAGTTTTTAACAAAAGTCTGGCAACAATACCGGAGGCGACAAACAAGAAAATTGCATTCAATCCCATGATTTCAAACGGCCAGCCCCATTTCCACTTTCGCACTTCTATTGTTTCGTAGCAAGCTGCTAGCAATAGCAACGCCCAACCAGCGGTAAACACTACATAGGAACTTGTCCAAAGTTGTTTGTTGATGGGAAAGTAAAATCCCCACAAACGGCCGATTACTAGGCAACTCAGACCGCCGATCGCTAAATTTACACTGGTGCGGGTTTTGATTGGCTGCACGCGCAGCCATTCTCCGGTAAAGTAGCCGATCAGGACTGTTACAATTGCGGGTAAAGTGCTCAACAATCCTTCAGGATCGAAGGGGCCGCCTTTGTACAGGTGTTGGCTGCCGAGAATTAGCCGATCGACATATCCTCCTAAATTTCCTTCTGGCGTGAGTTCGCCGGCAGTGTACCCCCCTACAGCGCCTGCGGTTAATGCAGCCCAATAGCCCAAAAGCACGGCAACAGCGAGCAGTTTTTGATTGCGCGGGGAAAGGTTGAGAATGGCGATCGCACTGATGAAATAAGCTAAGCCGATGCGCTGCAATACTCCCATGATGCGGATTTTACCGAAGTTTTCCACGGGGGCGCTGTTGAGAAGTACGTCAAGGGCGATCGAAGATGTATTTAGCAGCAATCCTAATATAAATAGAATCGCCGCGCGGCGCGCAATTCGCCAGTAGATATTTGTTGCTATTTTTGTAGTAGTTTGAGTATATTTTGACAGCGAGAAAGACATCGCGCAGCCAACGATGAACAGGAAAAACGGAAATACCAAGTCTGTCGGCGTGCAACCATGCCATTCTGCGTGATCTAGCGGCGGATATACCTGTTTCCAACTGCCGGGGTTGTTGACTAGAATCATCGAGGCGATCGCAATTCCGCGAAAAACATCAAGGGATTTGAAGCGCATAAATTAAGTTATTTGTTCACTGTTCACTGTTCACTGTTCACTGTTCACTGTTCACTGTTCACTATCTTAGCTGATGCCCATTTCCTAATTCTTTTCGGCCTAATTCCCAATGCCCTGTTTGGCCAATGCCCTGTTTGGCCAATGCCCTGTTTGGCCAATGCCCAATTCCCCATTCCCCATTACCTATATCTCTATTCCTTCCAGAGTCATAATGACTGCATTTTTCATCAACATATCGCAGCGTTCTGCATAAAAAGATGCTGCCTTATCATACTTATTGACTTGCAAGACACGCAGAAACATTTGCCTTGCTTGCGCGAATTGCTGCTGGTAGTGAAAAAAAATTCCCTGTTCAAAATAAGTTTGAGTTTGTGCTTTTAGTTCGATCATTGTCGCCGAGTCTCCATCGTAAATTTCAAATACAGCCACAGGTGTTTGTTTTCCTTTTACTTGAACGCGATCGAGAAATCTGCACTTGTAATGTTGAGGATCGTCTATCCGGCAAAGGGTTTGGACGCTAGCTACAATAGAAACTCCATAAAGCTTTGTCAATCCTTCCACGCGGGAAGCTAAATTAACTGCATCAGAAATCACCGTACTTTCCATTCGTTCCGCTTCGCCAATCGTACCTAACATTAAAGTCCCCGTATGTAAACCAATCCCTATCGAAATAGGTTGATAGCCACTGTTTTGCCTGTGTCTGTTATAAATTTTCACTTGCTGCTGCATCTCAATTGCTGCTTGCACAGCATCTTCAGCCCTGTTAGGAAACAAAGCCATAATCCCGTCACCAATATATTTATCTATAAAACCGTTGTACTCGCGGATAACTGGGCCAACTCGGCTTAAGTAAGAGTTAAGAAATTCAAAGTTTTCTCGGGGAGACATACTTTCTGACAGACTTGTAAATGAGCGAATGTCGGCAAACATAATCGTCATTTCTGCTTGTACAGAGTCTCCTAGTCTGGCATCAACGATGCTTTCTCTTTTGAGAAACTTCAAAAATTCACGGGGTACAAAACGGGCTGATGCGGCGGCTATTTTTTCGAGCTCGCTTTTGCTGGACTCGATTTGATTGAGTGATCTAAATGCTCTCAGTGCGGTGACTACTGTGGTAAATAATTTTTTATTAGTAAGTTCTGTTTTGGTTTTGTAATCATTGATATCGTAGCTGACAATTACTACATCTTCTGGTACTTGTCCGGGCTGTCCAGTGCGTAAAATAATTCGCACAATTTGATTATTTAAAATATCGCGGATGTATTTAACTACTTCCAAGCCGGCTTCTTCTGTTTCCATAACTACATCGAGTAAAATCAATGCTATGTCGTAGTTATTTTGGATTATTTCTTTAGCTTCTTTTCCTGAGAAAGCGCTGATAAATGTTATAGTTTTACCTTCAAATTTAAAATCGTTTAACGCTAGTTTAGTAATATTATGAATTTCTATTTCATCATCTACAATTAATATTTTCCAACTTTCTTCTAGCGGTTTTTGTTCGGCCTCGTCTTCCTCGGCAAATATTAATTCATCGTCCCCCGCCGCGATTAATTCGTCATCGCCTGCAGCCAACAGGTTTTTACTAGCTTCTGACATATATCGTTCTCCTATATAAAACTTATATCCATGTTGGCGGTCTAATAACTAATTGCTCATTTTAGCGGGAAATTCAATCATAAATCTTGTGCCTTTATTTACTTGACTTGTGCAGCTAATTGTGCCTTTTAGTTTTTGAGTAACAAGGTTATAAATAATGTGCAGTCCCAATCCCGTGCCTCCCTGACCTCTTTTGGTGGTAAAAAACGGTTCAAAAATTTTACTGAGATTTTCTGGGTCAATTCCTTTACCATTATCGGCATATTCAAATATTAGCCGATCGCCCTCTAGTTTGAAATCAAAAGCCAGAACTCCTTCGTCTTCTCCATCGTAGGCGTGAATTAGGGAATTCAACACCAGATTTGTCACAATTTGACACACTACGCCGGGGTAACTGTCCACTACAATATTTTCATCACACTTAATCTCTATTTTGTGCTTAGTTCTTTTTAGTTTGGCTGTTAAGGATGTCAAAATTTCCTCTAGATAGTTTTTAACATTAAACGTGCGTTTTAACTCGCTCGACTGATCCACAGCTACTTCTTTAAAACTGTGAATTAAGTCGGCTGCCCGCGTGAGGTTAGATAAGATCATATTACTGCTTTGCATGGCGGTATCCAGAAACTTTTCTAACTCGGAACGTTTTATTTGGCCGTTACTGTAAACATCAAAAAACTTTGTGGCTTTTTCAGCAAGCAGAGAGGCGGCGGTGATGCCGATGCCGATGGGAGTATTGATTTCGTGGGCAACACCTGCAACCAACCCTCCGAGGGCAGCCATTTTTTCCGATTCTACCAGTTTATTTTGAGCTGATTTTAAGTCTTCTAAAGTTTGGGAGAGCTCGGAGGTACGCTGCTGTACTAAATTTTCGAGATTCTGATTGAATTGGTGCAAATTGTCGTAAAGTTGGGCGTTTTCGATGGAGATAGAAATTTGAGAAGACAGCAGTTTTAATATTTCTAACCTGTCTGGTGTAAAAGCGCCTGTAGTCAGGTTGTTTTCTAAATATAGAATGCCAGTGAGTTGGCCTTGATTAATTAACGGAGTGCAAAGAATTGATTTAGGTTGAACTGCCATTATATAGGGTGTGCGAGTAAATTGTCCTTCGCTGCTGGCATCGTTTAAAACTATACTTTCCTGGGTGCGGGCGACGTAATTCACAACTGCAACTGCCAGCAAAGTTACTTCTTGATCGTCGGCCACAAAATCTATCGGAATTGATTGCATGACAGCAACGCGATCGACATCTACAGATCCTGATGCTTCAATCACCCATTGACCCTCTTTTTCTAGTATTAAAAACCCTCTTTGCCCCCCGGCATTTTCAATAACAATTTTCATCATTTTTGCCAGCAGTTTGTCTATAACTATTTCGCCGGCTAAGGTTTGCGATGCTTTAACTGCTGTGGTCAAGTCTAGCACGCCTGCACTGTCGTTGGTAGTGGAAGCGCTGCTGGTAGATTTGTGAGTTTCAATATTAGTTGAAATCGAGCCTGAAGCTAGCAAGTGCGAGTATTTTGATTCTAAATGCGCTGCTTTGGCTGTTGCTCCCCATCGCTGATAGCAATAACGCGCTTCTGTCAAGTAAGTTTTAGAATTTTTTTCTCGTCCTATGGATAGATAAAATGCTCCTGCCAATTCTGCTGCTAGTGCTTGTACTTGTATGTATCCGTTTTCTTGGGCTCCTTCAATTGCGCGATCGTAATATTCCATTGCTCTCACAACATTGCCCAAAACACGCGCTTTTTCTGCTGTAAGTAAGTCGCATTTATGCTGAAGATTCATGGGCGCAGAAAGCGCTTTTTGTTGCAGTTTTCTCCGGTTACTGACAGCGTAAAAAATATGCTCTTCTTGTTCCTCATTTGTGGCAGATGGATAGGCTGCTAGGCGGGCTAGAGAATCGTAAAACTGGTATTCAGAAACATTAATAAAGCCTGCAACTCCGTCTAAATATTCTTCGGCTTGCGCCGCATTTTCTAGCGCTGTAGCGGTATCTCCAAATAAATACGCTAGTATTAATTTTTGCAAATAAAAGTGCTGTAGTCCCACCCGATCGTTAGCTTTTAACAGCAGCGACAACAATTTTTCTTCGCTGTATGCTTCACCTAACACAAGGTGTGGACTTTCCAATTTTCCCATCAATTGCAAAATAGTGTGCCGATATATTTGATTCCAAGTCAATACAGTTTCTTGCTTAAGTTGAAACAACAAATGGTTGTAACTTACCATTCTCCGTTCCAGTTGTGGCAATTCTTGACCGATGAAATACAAAGACTGACAAATATTTACGGCTGCATATCCGACACATTCTAAATCCCCATTTTCTAGCGCGCTTTGATAGGCGTCCTCTAATAGCGGCAAAGAGTCTTTAACGTGATGCTTGCCGTTCATCAAAATGAATGCTACTAAATTAAGCGTTTTGCTTTTGAATTCTAACGCATTTAATCTATCGCTCAAATTTAAAGCTAATTGACCAAGGCGATCGCCAGATTCAATATCTCTAACTATTCCTTTTAAAATTGCACCATAATTAGCATAGCCGAAGGCAGAAAAAGTAGAATTTCCGTAATTAATAGATAAATTAACTTGCTCGCACACAATTAGTGGCAGCAGCATAGGTTCAACTATAAATGTAGCTGAAAACATACTGGAAAGCACGCGCATAGTTGCTAATTTGTGCGGATTTGTCATAATTGGCAAGTTAATTAAATCTTCTATTTTATTTTCGGTTAAATAAGCTGCGGTTTTAGCCAGTGCTTGCTGAATGTGGAGGGGAATCGGTGATTCGGGAAAGTTTATTCCTAACATTTTTAGTGCTTCGCGACCAATTTTTACCGATTCTTGGAGTTTGGCTTGCATCGCACAAGCTATGATTCTGATTTCAAACACTTTGATTTTGTCTAGTTCATTTTTTGCGTGTTGCAGGACAATTCTCGCCCATTTTTCCATTGGCTCAAAGTCGGTATTGAGGTAAGCAGCTTCTGCTGCTGACTCGTAGAGTGCAAGAGTCAAGTCGTAGTCAGTTTGCCAACTTTCGGGGGGCAGCAGTTCAATACCTGCGGTTAAATATTTCAGGGCAAGTTCATAAGCTGCACTTGCTTTTGCTTTGCGGCCTGCAATTAAATTTAATTGGCATAATTGAAATTGTTCTAATTGGCTGCTGATGATTTTTTTGGCAGAATTTAGTTGGTTTACGGTATCAAAAATATGCTCTTCTAATTGCTCTGGCGGTGCATTTTTTAGTAAAAAATTGCCTATTTTTAGATGGATTTCTTGTTTTTGATAATCGGATATTAAAGCATAAGCTGCTTGCTGCACTCGCTCATGCAAAAATTTGTAAGTTGCGCTCAAAGCATCAGCCACTGGTAGGGAAAATTTATCGATAAAGTCTCTAGATATTGTGTCTGTTACTTCTGTGCTTGCTGCTAGTGCGATCGGAATTTTGTAGGCGTTATTCACGAGCAAAATTAGACCGGACTGAAGTGCCTCACCGAGGTCTGTTGCTGCGGACGCCAGAGGTTTTTCGGCGATTGTCGAGAGAGTTTTTAAATCAAATTTGTTCCCGATACAAGCGGCTAATTTAAGCAGTTCCTGGGTATTCTCTGAAAGTTTCTGAATGTTATCTATCATTAATTCTACAACATTGTCAGTTATTCCCATTTCTTGTATTTGTTCAATCTCCCACTGCCACTCGCCTATGATAGGGCATTTTTTCACAATTTGTTCTAAGATTGGTTGCGCTAAGCCCGACAGGTTAGGTTCAGCTAGCTTGACCAAATTATTCGAGGGTGAAAGTTTAAATTGAATTAAGTTTTTTGAGTAAAGAAATTTTATTAGTTGAGTTAAAAAGAATGGATTTCCAGCGGTTTTTCGCAACAGCAATTCTGCTAAACTTAGCGATTTTTCGGGGGCGCAGTTCAAAGTATCGGCAATGAATTGGTTGACGCTGCTTATATCTAAAGGCGAAAGGGCGATCGCCCTTACAGTGCCGCCTGCTTTTTTAATTGCTTCGGCGGTCAGTGTTAGAGGATGATTTGCATCTACTTCTTGCTCTCTATAAGCTCCAATTATTAATAAATATTGAGTTCCCAGGTCAGTTGCTAGCAGTTCTATTAACTTGAGAGATGCTGAATCGACCCACTGCAAGTCGTCCAGGAAAATTACTAGGGGGTGTTCTTTTTGAGCAAAGACGCGGATGAAGTTTTGAAATACTAAATTAAAGCGATTTTGAGATTCATTTGCTCCTAAATCTGGGACGGGGGGCTGCGGCCCAACAATCAGTTCTAATTCGGGAATAGCTTCAATAATTACTTGGCAGTTGCCGCCGAGTGCTTTTAAAATTTTGTCTTTCCAAACATGGATTTCTGCGGCATTTTCGGTGAAAATTTGTCGCAACAAATCTTGAAAAGCTTGGAGCAAAAAAGCGTATGGAATATCGCGCTTAAATTGCTCAAATTTGCTGTTAATAAAATACCCGTTTCCCAGCCGAATCGGCTTGTAAACTTCATATACTAACGAAGATTTTCCCACACCTGCACAACCATAAATTAGCACGATTTCTGTATTGCCTCGCCTCATCCGCTGGAAGATACTCAGAAGCATATTAACTTCTGCTTCTCGCCCGTAAAATTTTTGGGAAATTTGCAGGTGACTTGACTGATCTTGCTCGCCGAGGGTTATGTGGGAAATTTCGCCTGTAGTTTGCAGTTGATCGAGACAATTTTCCAAGTCGTACAAAAGTCCGAAAGCACTTTGATACCTGTCTTCGGCTGTTTTTGCTAAGAGTTTTATGACGATATCGGAAACGACTTGAGGAATCTCCTTGGTTCCTACTTGATTGATTCTGCCTTCGATGCTTCTGCTTTCTACTTTTTGCTTTCTGTTTTCACAAGGAGAAACTGGCGTTTTGGCAATATGGCAGTGTACTAATTCCATGGGATCGATCGCCTTAAAAGGCAATTCGCCACAAAGCATTTCATAAAAGGTGACGCCTAAAGAATAAAAATCGGTGCGGTAGTCGATCGCCCGATTCATGCGTCCCGTTTGTTCAGGAGACATATAGGCGAGAGTGCCTTCGAGTAAATGGGGATGGCTGGGGGCGGGGTTTTCGCCCGGTAGTAGGGAGGCGATCGCAAAATCAGCAATCTTGACATCTCCTGTCTCGATATTGACAATAATATTGCTGGGTTTAATATCCTTATGGATGATGTGGTGTTCGTGGAGTTGCCCAAGAGTTTCTGCTAGTTTGATGCCAATATGCAGAAATTGTTGTAACTCTAGCTGGTTGTTGCTGAGAAAGTCTTTTAGGGAAATACCACCAAAATCTTCTAAAACTAAAACCGGAAAGTGATTGTATGTTTCTATTTTGTAAAGCTTGACTATTCCGGGGAAATTCAAATTTTTAAGAATTTCGGATTCGTGCAGCAGTTGGGATATTTGCGCTGGGTTAGGGTATGGCGGCGTGAGAGTTTTGAGGATAACGGGTTTTTGTTCCTCAAGCTGCATCCCTCGATAAATAACTGTGTGAGGGTTTGTATAAAGTTCTTCGTCAATGTGGTATCCAGGGATAGAAAGCATGATATTTGGGGGTAATTTGAAATATCAGGTTATACAATTTTAAATGTTAGATTGGGAAGGATTGATGACATAAGGCTTTGGCTCTGACCTACAGTTACATTCTTTTTTACCACAAGTATTATTAAGTAAGTGGAAATACACATCGCCGGTCGAGTGCGGTTTTTACGGCAGTAAACTGGCTACTATAGCAATCCTAAATCATTTGTGAATTTCTTACTCCCTCCCCTTGATAAGGGGAGGGT
>JARCMA010000101.1 GCA_030248405.1 Microcoleus sp. MP8IB2.171 | reverse complement strand
CCTGTATACTCTCGCAATCTGCGTGCCTTCCATAAATCCGCAGAGAACCGCCGTGCGTCGGTAGCTCCTCCACATCAAACAAAGTTAAACCGTGACGAGCAAAAATTTTCTCAACCGTCAGCAACGAAAAATAAGAGAAATGCTCGTGGTAAATCGTGTCAAACAGATTGTCTTGAATGAGTTGCAATACATGAGGAAACTCCATTGTCAAGACACCGTTTGGCTTCAGGAGAATTTTCATCCCCGCCACAAAATCATTCAAATCAGGTACATGAGCCAACACATTATTCCCCAGCAACAAATCCGCCTGCTTCCCTCCTGCAACCAACTCTTTAGCCGTTTCCACTCCAAAAAACTTGACCAAGCTTGGAATGCCTTTTTCCTCAGCTACTTTGGCTACATTTGCAGCAGGTTCAATCCCCAATACGGGAATTCCTTTCTGCTGAAAATACTGGAGCAAATAGCCGTCATTGCTAGCGAGTTCAATTACCTGACTGTTTGCGTCAAATCCAAACCTCTCCACCATCAAATCAGTGTAATTCTTGGCGTGGCGCAGCCAAGAGTCAGAATAGGAAGAAAAATAAGCATAATCGCTAAAGATACTATCCGGCGATTCAAACTCTTCTAGCTGCACTAAAAAACAATTACCGCAGACATAAGTATGAAGCGGATAAAATTTCTCTGCACAATTCAGATGCTCTTGAGCAACAAAAGCATTCGCCAGTGGCGACATCCCGAGATTTACAAAAGTATGCTCCAATGGGTGACTGCAAAAACGACATTTAGATGGCACCGAATTAGCCCCCTTGACTATCCAATAAGAGAAAGAAAATTAAAACCCCAGTCACAGAAATCCTCAATCACACGCTGATGACACAGGTGTTTTCCTCCATCAAAAAGTTTTTATACCATTCAATTGTTTCTTGCAACCCTTCTTCTAGAGGATACTTAGACTCCCAACCGAGCATTTTTCGCGCCTTATCTGCCGAGAGGTACTGATGTTTGATTTCATTCTTTGCCCGATTCAATACGACAGGCTCTAAATGAGTCTTGTCCATCAATTTCAGAACTTTATCTACCATGCCCCGCACTGAAATTTGCAATTCGTTGCTGAAATTAAATGCCTCTCCCAAAATTTCTTTCCTGTCCATTTGTTCAGCCAAATGGAGATAAGCTAAAACCCCATCTTTCGCATAGAAATAGTCCCGGATAAAAGTGCCATCACTGCGAATGACTACCGGCTTGTCTCGTAATGCCGCTCGAATTGTAGACGGAACGATGCGATTAAAATTCAAGTCACCCCCGCCGTAAAAGTTGCCGCAGCGAGTAATGCACACTGGTAAACCGTAACTGACGTAGTAAGCCCGACTGATTAAATCAGCACAGCTTTTAGAAACATCGTAAGGGTGTTCTCCTTGCAGCGAAGTTGTTTCGCTGTAAGGCAAGACTAGCTGGTCTCCATAGGCTTTATCGCTGGATGCTATGACAATTCGAGTCACACCTCCAACCCGGCGACAAGCTTCTAAGATATTCCAAGTACCTTTAATATTCGTTTCAAAAGTTGCTAACGGCTCTCTATTTGCAACTCCCACAATTGTCTGAGCTGCTAAGTGAAACACAGTATCTACTTCATACTCATTAATCGCTCGTTCTACCGTTGGCAAATCTTCGACACAACCGCGCACGATATTAATCTGCCGATACCACTCTCCAGCATAAAGTCGGGATTGTGGCACCAAGTCACGGACTAATCCCGTTACCAATGCGCCTCTTTCCAACAACTCAGCTACTAACCAGTTACCCAAAAGGCCAGTGCAACCTGTCACCAATACCGATCGATCGCGCCAAAATTCACTCATTCCCACACCTTCCAAGGAGCCTCTCCATTATCCCAAAGTTCGTTCAAATATTTATACTCGCGGTAAGTATCCATCGCAAAAAAGAAACCTTCGTGGCGGTAGGCCATCAATTGCCCTTCTGCAGCTAACTGCTCTAGTGGCTCTCGCTCAAAAAAACAATCATCCCCGCTCAAAGCCTCAAATATGCTGCGGTGAAGTATCAAAAACCCTGCACTTGCCCAGCCATCTATTTGAGGTTTTTCCGTGAATTCCAGAACTTTACCTTGGTTATCCACATCTAAAATACCATATCGAGATGTCGGACGCACTGTGCTAACAGTTGCCAGCTTACCATGAGACTTGTGAAAATCCAACAGCGCCCCAATATCGATATCAGCGACTCCATCACCATAAGTCACCATAAAGGTATCCTCGGCAATGTATTTTTCCACCCGCTTCACCCGCCCCCCAGTCATGGTATCCGGGCCTGTTTCCGCGAGTGTCACCTTAAAATCTTGCTCTTGATGCTCCTCGTGATAGGTGATCTGGTTTTGGCGGCCCAAGCAAATAGTAAAATCATTATTCATCGCTTCATAATTCAGGAAATACTCCTTAATCATGTTCCCGCGATAGCCCAAACACACAATAAAGTCCCGGAAACCGTAATGGGCATAGGTCTTCATAATGTGCCAAATAATCGGCCGCCCGCCCACATCAACTAAGGGCTTAGGACGAAATTCTGTTTCTTCTCGGAGACGAGTCCCCAAACCACCGGCTAGTATAACTACTTGCATTTTTTCACAGTTTTAAAGGTCATCAACTAATCTCTAGTTACAGTGGAATCCTGGGAAACGGACAGCAGTTCCAAATTCGCTTTCAAATATGCGACAAAGCACATAACTCAATTTAGGTGTATCAGGGGGAATTCCATCCTTCATTTTGTCATAATCTGGGTCGTGACTAATTACCCCATGATTAGTATAGGCAATCCATTCACCTCGATATTTTTTCAACTCTTGGCGATTAGCCTTATACCACTCCTTAGCCGTTGGATATTCTGGTGCCATATTTTTACCCCAGAATTTTACAACATCAAACCAGCCTCGCCTCCACCATCATCCGCACCACATCGGGCATCCTATACTTCGCCTCCCATCCCAACTTTTCCTTTGCCTTGCCCGGATTCCCCAACCCAACAGCAATCTCCGTCGGTCTGTAGAGACTTGCATCAGTTACCAAATGTTCCTGCCAATCCAAGCCCGCAGAAACAAAAGCCGATCGCACAAACTCCTCCAAAGGATAACTTACACCCGTAGCAATGACATAATCATCCGGTTCATCCTGCTGCAACATCAAATACATCGCCTCCACATACTCCGGAGCCCAGCCCCAGTCCCGCTGCACCGAAATGTTGCCCAAATGCAGTTTTTCCGAACTACCCGCAGCAATTCGGCACACCACAGATACAATCTTTTGCGTCACAAACCTCTCCGGCCGCAACGGCGACTCGTGATTGAACAAAATACCAGAACACGCAAACAAATTGTAGGCTTCCCGATAATTTGCTACTTCCCAAAATGCGGTGGCTTTCGCTACAGCGTAAGGACTTCTGGGGCGAAACGGCGTATTTTCATCCGCTGCTGTGCCTCCGGTATCCCCAAAACATTCGCTAGAACTAGCATTGTAAAGTTTGATTTTCCCCCCGGTAAACCGGATTGCTTCTAACAGATTTAATGTGCCTGTAGCAATACTTTCGAGGGTTTCTACGGGTTGTTCAAAAGACAGGCCGACGGAACTTTGACCCGCTAGATTGTACACTTCATCGGGCTGAATTTTCGCTAGTACCTGCAAGACACTGCGAAAATCGTTGAGAGACATAGATTCTAGTTTTACTCTGTCTCGGATTCCCAAACGAGCCAGGTTTCCGAAACTCGACATTTGGGCGTCTCTGGAGGTGCCGGAAACTTCATAACCTTTATCCAGAAGCAGTTTAGCTAAATAAGCTCCGTCCTGACCTGATATACCACAAATTAACGCTTTTTTCATATCACAATTTTGTTTTCAAAACTCTACCGTAGAAGACCGGGCGGTTGAAACCGCGTCTGTACAGACAAAACCCACCTCCGTGGGTTGAAGACCGGGCGGTTGCAATTGGGTTATTCTTCCGTCCGCGGAGGCGGACATCGTTTGTGTAGACGCGGTTTCAACCGCCGTCCTATCTGATAGAAGACCGGGCGGTTGAAACCGCGTCTATACAGACAAAACCCACCTCCGTGGGTTGAAGACCGGGCGGTTGAAACCGCGTCTATACAGACAAAACCCACCTCCGTGGGTTGAAGACGTGGCACTTACAATTGGGTTATTCTTGAGTCCGCGGAGGCGGACATCGTTTGTGTAGACGCGATTTCAACCGCCGTCTGATCTAACACGTTTGTGTAGACGCGGTTTCAACCGTAAGTCCTATCTAGGCTTCCCACCTTTGGGCGACCAATTCAGCCAAGTCAACAACCCGCTGACTGTAGCCCCACTCATTGTCGTACCAAGCCAAAACCTTCACCATGTCGCCGTCCATAACTAGCGTCAAGCTAGAATCCAGGATCGAAGAAGCATCATTTCCGCGATAATCACAAGAAACCAGAGGCAAATCGTTGTACTCCAAAATCCCTTTCATCGAGCCTTCGGCTGCTTCTTTGAAAACTTGATTTACCTGCTCGGTAAAAGTCTTTTTCTCTACCTGAGCCACAAAATCAACTACCGACACATTAGGAGTCGGGACGCGCATGGCGATGCCATTTAACTTACCCTTCAATTCTGGAATCACCAAAGCCACAGCTTGGGCCGCACCAGTAGAAGTCGGCACAATATTCATTGCTGCCGCCCGCGCCCGCCGCAAATCTCGGTGGCTGGCATCCAGCAAGCGCTGGTCGCCAGTATAGCTGTGGGTAGTGGTCATCATGCCTTTGACGATGCCAAAATTTTCGTGCAGCACTTTCAGTACTGGAGCCAGACAGTTGGTAGTACAGCTAGCATTGCTGATGACAGTATAGTCACTGTGCTTGTAGTTGTGGTGGTTTACTCCCATCACATAGGTGCCAACTTCAGGCCCTTTGCCCGGAGCAGTAATCAGCACTTTTTTAGCGCCGGCCGTGATATGCTTCGATGCACCAGCTTGGTCAACGAAGACGCCGGTTGCTTCAATAATCAGATCAATACCCCAATCTTTCCAAGGCAAGTTTAGCGGGTTGCGATCGCTCACGCATTTAACTGTCTTGCCGTTGAGAGTAATGGAATTTTCATCCGCACTGATGTCCACATTCTTCAACGTTCCCATCATGGAATCGTATCTCAGCAAGTGAGCATTACTTCTGGGATCGGAAGTGTCATTAATAGCTACCAACTCTAGCTGGCTGTTTTCTCTGCCCAGCCAGCAGCGCGCAAAACTGCGCCCGATACGTCCAAAACCATTGATCGCGACTCGAATCACTTTAGTACCTCCTAACGATGGCAGCCCCTAGCTCAGGCTTAAATTTTGGAAAAATTTAAGAATTGACTTATGAGACAAGATCATATCGCAAAGGTCGATCCTTTCTAACTTTTTGTGTCGATCAAAAAAGCTTGAACTTTTCTAGAAGGCTGAAATTGCAAGGCAGAAGGCATTAGGCTTTCTGCCGCTGGTTACTGGTAAAGCTGATGGGCTGCAATATAATTCCCGACAACTTCCGGGACTAAGTAGCGGAGGTCGATCCTTTCGGCGCAGCAGCGGCGGATGTGGCTCGACGAAATGTCGATCGCAGGCATGGAAAGCACCTCCCAGCGAATTTCCACGTCCAAAAGAGCCATTTGTTCGGCAACTCGTCGGCCCACAGCATTTGCCTGAACCTGCATCCTTTCTCCCCCGGAATCGATGGGTTTTCCACTCGGACAATCTCCCCACTCCGACACTCCCTCAATCTCCCCGCTTTCTGCTGTCTCTCGATCTCCCTGAGTCGGACGTGGGGCCACCAACCAGTCGCACAACCCGGCAATTTCGCCGCACCGGTGCCATTTGGGAAGAGTAAGGAGTGCGTCACTACCAATAATCCAGTACCAGCGATGATCGCCTGGATACAATTTTTGCAAATACAGCAGGGTGTCGATCGCAAAAGAACTGTCGGAGGGATTTGCCGACCGCGGCGAAATTAGGAAGTCGGGGCGATCGCCGATCGCCAGAGCGAGCATTTCCCGCCGCTGCTCAAAACTTGCCAAATCCGGGCGCCACTTGTGAGGAGGAGAGCGATCCGGTACCCAAATGACTCGATCGAGAGCAAATTGACTCGCAGCCGTCTCGGCTACCAAAACGTGACCCCAATGAACCGGATCAAAAGTCCCCCCCAAAATCGCTATTTTCGCCATATTTCCCCCAAATCAGGATTAATACAGACATCGCGCCAATTTTATGTTTATACGCTTTTAACCATAAGCTCGTTTATTAGAAAACCCTCGGTTTACATTGGGGACAAACCCTTGGACGACCCTAGTTTCGACGATCGTCCTGGACGCTGAAACCGGTTTTTTCAACCCCCTTAATTCGTTCAAACCTTCAATAAGACTTTAAAAACCCGGTTCTGAGGGTCGGAGTGGGTGCGGGACTGGATGATTAACCTTGCCAATATTAATCCCAACTTGTTTTGAGTGCGCGATCAACCGCCTGAGCATTCGTTTGTTGGCGGTCTAAAAAGTTTTGACGGTAGATATACTTATCGCAGTAGTAAAAATTTTAAGGGCTGCCAAGAGCGTCCATCGGCTTCTCGCTCAAAACCAATGATTTGGTTTGATCTATGGCTTTGCGACTATTTCGACTAACTGCATAACTTGTATATATACAATAAATTAAGAATATATACTATAGCTGCGATCGTGTCAATCTCTCACTTTCAAGAAAAAATGACCGTATGAGTAGATAAATGACTATAAAAGGAGCGAAATTTTGTTGTTCGTGGTAGTGTTTGTAAATCCTTATGGGTTTTACCCTCAATCTTGGTAGAAAGGTTGTGGGGCTTTTGCTGCCGTATCCCAGCACAGCAGGCGGATCGAAATAGAAAGAATGCAGGAGTATGCAACCACCCAAAATTAGTCTATTGGCCCAGACCCCAGACCCCATTTTCTGTTACCTGCAATTTTCGAGCTGTGACTGTTCCGGAAAACTACTCGGTACTAAGTCATATAGGATACAAGACAAACATCTCTACAAGTCCCGCAAATCTAGGGACGCGCAGAGAATTTTGTACAAAATCTCTAGCGAACTGTATCCTGAAAAAACAATTCTTGATATGATATCGCGTGTTATTGGCGTGGTGTGGTGTGTGAGGAGCAAAGATGCCGAGTTCTGTTGATTTTAGCGGTAGACCATTTCATTTCATCGGCATTGGTGGGATTGGGATGTCAGCCCTAGCCTACATTCTAGCTAAACGCAAGTTGCCTGTGTACGGCTCCGACATTAAATCGAGTCACATAACCGAGCGCTTGCAAGGAATGGGAGCTCATATTTTTTGGAGTCAAGACGCCAGCAATTTTGAATTATTTCAAACGGCCCTCAACGGTAGCAGTCCAGACTGCGGGCAACAGGAAAGGGCAGTATCCTCGATAGTCGCGGGTACGGTAGGGACTTCTGTCGCGACAGCCAAAGCTCTCCAATTGAACGGCAACGGTTCAAGCGCCCAAGGAATTCCGGGATTGCCTCAAGTAGTATGTTCGACGGCAATTCACCCTGCAAATGCCGAATATCGAGCTGCTTTAGATTTGGGCTGTCCGATTTTTCATCGATCGGATGTGTTGGCAGCGTTAATTCAAGATTACCAAAGCATAGCCGTAGCCGGGACTCACGGCAAAACTACTACTAGCAGCTTAATCGGCTTCATGCTGATGGCTGCGGGTCTAGACCCGACAATCGTGGTAGGAGGCGAGGTAAATGCTTGGGAAGGCAATGCCCGTTCCGGCGAAGGCCCCTACTTAGTTGCCGAGGCTGATGAATCCGACGGTTCTCTCGTCAAGCTGGTAGCAAAAATTGGCATAGTGACCAATGTGGAACTGGATCATCCAGACCATTACGAGACTCTCGATCAGGTGATAGACATATTTAAGGTGTTTGCCCAAAACAGTCAAACGTTGGTGGGCTGCATTGACGACAAAATCGTCAAAGACTGCCTCGCGCCCAATGTCAGCTACAGCTTGCAGCCGGATAGCGGTGCTGACTACACGGTTTCGGAGGTGGAGTACGGTGCCGAAAGCACCAAGGCTGGCATTTGGGAGCGAGGAGCTTTCCTGGGGGAAATGCAGTTGAAGTTGCTGGGGACACACAATCTCAGCAATGCACTAGCGGCGGTAGCAGTGGGCCGATTGTTGGGGTTAGAGTTTTCGGCGATTGCCAAAGCGATTGCTGGCTTTGAAGGCGCTCGCCGCCGTTTTGAGGTGCGGGGTTTTCACAATGACATCCTGTTTGTGGACGACTACGCCCACCATCCTAGCGAAATTCGCGTTACCTTGGCGGCGGCTCGCTTGCGGATCGAAGGTAGCGAAAAAAATCCCAAATCCCGAAGAGTGGTTGCAATTTTTCAACCCCACCGTTACAGCCGGACTCTGACATTTTTGCCAGAATTTGCTCAATCTTTTGGGGATGCTGATTTGGTTGTGGCTTGCGATATTTATAGTGCTGGGGAACCAAATTTAGGAGAGATTAGCGGGCAGCAGGTTGCTGATTTGATTGCTAAAGAAGGCCGAGAGGTTGAGTTTCGGGCTTCCTTGGAGTCGGTAAGTAAGTTTTTAACCGAAAATCTGCAACCAGGGGATTTGGCTCTGTTTTTGGGTGCTGGTAATCTGAATCAGATTATTCCAGAGGTTATGGCTTTTTATCAACAAGCCGATCGCCCCGATTAGCTCGCGAACTGAGTAGAGTTGATCGACATTATGGCGTGGCACGTTGTGCCGAAACTTCTGTCGGACGGCTCGCTCAAAGGGGCGACATAAGTTAGCTAAATGGATTTTCAACCACGTCTTCGAGCGAAGGTATTTTTAAGGATTTTCAAGATGGTGACTATCTCGAATGACTCCTCTGTTAAGGACAATCGGCGAGTGTATTCTCCTATTTCTTTGCGGGGAACTGATTGCAAGATTAATTCCCAAGTTTCGCTGGCGGGCCTGACTTCCTTCCGAGTCGGTGGCCCGGCCGAGTGGTACGTTGCTCCCCGCAGTATGGAGGCTTTGCAAGCGACTTTTGCCTGGGCTGACTCTGAAGGGGTGCCGGTGACTCTGCTGGGTGCGGGTTCTAATTTGTTGGTGAGCGATCGGGGTTTGTCCGGTTTGGTCGTCGGCACTCGCTACCTCAAACAGGTGAATTTTAATCCAGAAACAGGTCAAGTTACAGCGGGGGCGGGGGAGTCAATTCCCCGCCTCGCTTGGTTGGCGGCTAAACGGGGCTGGAAAGGTCTAGAATGGGCAGTCGGCATACCGGGTACGGTGGGAGGGGCTGTAGTGATGAATGCAGGCGCTCACAGAGGCTGTACTGCTGATATTCTAGTCAATGCTCGCGTCCTATCCCCTGGTGGTAAGGTGGAAATTTTGACTCCCCAAGAGTTGGAGTACCGCTACCGGACTTCGATGCTGCAAGGGGGCGATCGGCTAGTAACAGAAGCGACTTTCCAGTTGCAGCCGGGATTCGATCGATCGCAAGTAATGGCAGAAACTAATGACCATTTCAGCCAGCGGCGGACAACTCAACCTTACCACTTACCGAGCTGTGGCTCAGTCTTCCGTAACCCCGGCCCCAAGACGGCAGGTTGGTTCATCGAACAAGCGGGACTGAAGGGATATCAGATCGGGGGCGCACAAGTAGCTCAGCGCCATGCTAATTTTATTCTTAACTGCGGGTCGGCAACGGCCAATGATATTTTTCAAGTGATCCGCCACGTTCAACAGCAAGTCGAGCACCGGTGGTCGCTGTTGTTGGAGCCAGAAGTTAGAATACTGGGAGAGTTTCCCTTCTAAGGCATCATTGAAGTAATACGGAAACGGCAGACTGCCAGCCCACACACCATCACAAAGTAGTTATGACAAAATCAGGACAAGGATTTGGCTTCGGCCTGGGCAAAATGAAAGAACTGACTGAAGCTTTCAAAAAAGCTCAGCAGGTTCAAGAAGGAGCTAAAAAGCTTCAAGAAGAGTTGGATGTAATGGAAATTGAGGGAACTGCCGGCGGCGGCTTGGTCAAGGTTTTTCTCAGCGGCAACCAAGAACCCCGCCGCGTGGAAATCTCGCCGGATGCCCTCGGTGAAGGTGCTGATGTGGTTTCTGAACTCGTCACGGTGGCGATGCAGGATGCTTACGCTAAGTCTACGATGACGATGCGGGAGAAAATGGAAGAACTCACCGGCGGACTAAATCTCCCCGGTTTCGGTTAATCATTAGTCATCAGTCATGAGTCATCAGTCATTAGTTGTTAGCTATCTGTGTTTAAAAAGGAATCTATACCTAATGACTGATTGATTTCTCTGAAGCACGAAACGTTGGGAAAAAGGGGAAAGGAAAAATTTTCTTTCTTCCTTCCCATTAAAAATTACCAATTACTAATTATCAATTAAATGTCTTATAAATTATTGTTTGTCTGCCTCGGAAACATCTGCCGATCGCCCTCAGCAGAAAATATTATGAATCACTTAATCGAAAAAGCAGGTTTGAGCGATCGTATCACCTGCGATTCTGCCGGAACTGCTAGCTATCACATTGGCAGCCCCCCTGACAGGCGGATGGCATTGGCGGCGAGGAAGCGAGACATTGAATTGTTAGGCGAAGCCCGCCAATTTACCAGGAAAGATTTTGAAAATTTTGATTTGATTCTGGCTATGGATCGAGATAATTATCGCAATATTCTTGCCCTGGATGCGGCTGGAAAGTATAAAGATAAAGTGCGGCTGATGTGCGATTTTTGCCAGAAATACGACCTTAAAGAAGTACCCGATCCTTACTACGGTGGCCCGGAGGGATTCGATCGAGTAATTGATTTGCTGCACGATGCTCAAGCGGGTTTGTTGGAGTACGTTGTCAGTCAGGAAAAATTAACAGTTGGCGCTCAGCAATTAATTTAAAAAAGTGCCTTTTCCCGCCGGAATATTAGCAAAGCTGTAGGGGGGACAACGCTAACAAAAGTCGTAACTAGGGAGAGCAAAGTATTTCCCGATCCCGCTCCCAAGATGATACTTGGTGATAAACAAAAAGTTAAACTTGTCAATACAAAATTGGGAGAATTGATACTTAAAGCAGCAATTGGCAGCAAAATTGATGGATACCAAGACATTAGCCAAGGTGTAGCAAACAAAAACAAAGTGAGAGTCGTCCATCCAATATCTGATATTAAATTAATTTCCGAATCATTTTTGCGGAAGTATGATTTAATTAACGTCCCTGCATAGTAAAGTATCCAGCTTAAATACGCAAAATATTTGAGGAATGATAGAATACTTTCCTTGGTTTCAACAGTTACATTGGGCCAAAAATTCAGAAATAAATTAATAGCATGGTGAAACGATCGAGCTGTCGCGCCGGTGGTTCCCGGATTTAAAAGGCTTCTCCAAGCTGAAACTGTTGGTAGAAATGTAGAAGTTATTACCGCGATAATTAATAAAGAAAGCAAGACTGATGCTGCTAAATCTTTCCAGCGACGCTGCTTGCAGAGGAAAGCAAAAACTAAGGGCATCCAAATAATAGGCAAGGTTTTTACTAGAAAACCTACCCAAATTGCTAAAACTGCAAAAATATATTGCCGATAGTAAAGAGAGCCTATTAAAACAATCAATGTATTGGCAAGAAGAACATCAAGGTGAGCATTAGCTATTTGCTCGTTCAATAGCATTGGATTGACTAAATAGGCCATTGTGATGAGGCTGCGGTGCTCGGATTTTGTTAGTAACCGCCAAATTAAGTAGGCATTAAGCGCGTGTACCAACACGCAGATTATTTTAAAAATATAAACTGTTAGTAAAGGGCTAATTGGTACAGCAAGTGCTGATACTGAAAAAAAGAAAAGAGAAACAGGGCCGTAGGTAGAAGTTTGCAGCCAGTGGAGGAAGGGAGAGAAGTTAGAAACGAAGCTATCGGAACTATTAAGATAAGGATTGATTTTATGTAAGTTCATCGCTCCGTAATGCAAGTACAAATAAATATCACTGCTTACGGGATAAGCGATGAGGGCAAGTGCCAAAAAGGGGATTGCATACTTGCAAATGTCTCGAAAGCTGGAACTTGTCGTTTTTTTCTGAATTAACCAGATAATATATGTAACTGTTGCTATCAAGTAGGAACCGTTAATCAGAAGTCGAATGAGACTGAAACCGCTGGTAGGGAAATCGTTATAGTTGTCTCCACCCTGTAAAACGCTGTAAAACTTGGCGATTCCCATTGATGTCATGGCAATACAAAAAATTATGGAAGCTGCTAGTGCGGCTGCATATAGAATTTTCTGATTTTTCAAGTAATTGTTGATTATGCTGTTATTCATGTTTGTGTGACAATTGCAGGTGATTTTCTTAGCCCGATCGCGTTTGCGGTTATCTGACTAAATGGTGTTCCATCGCAAAGCGAACGAGTTCTGCTCGGTTGTTGCTTTCAGTTTTTCTGAACAAGCTGCTGACGTGCTTTTCGATCGTTCGAGGGCTGAGGTGGAGTGTGGAGCCTATCTGAATATTAGAAAGACCTTCTGTCAGCAAATCTAGCACTTGTCGCTCTCGCTGAGTCAAAGTCGGGGCATTTTGGCTGGGAGATGCACGCGCGGCGGAGCTATCCCGTAGGGAATCGCCTGTGTTTGACTTTTGAGTAAAAAAATCCGATTCTGGCTGGCCATTGGCTCTGCTGCGTGCCTCTGTTGGCGTCGGTTCTGGTTTTGGGGAATGAGACGGGGCCTGAGCGATTAGAGCGTAGCGATCGATCAAAGAGCGAATAACCGCCCCCAATTCTTGGAGTTCAAAAGGCTTAGCCAGATAATTGTCGCACCCCATCTGAT
>JARCMA010000100.1 GCA_030248405.1 Microcoleus sp. MP8IB2.171 | reverse complement strand
GGGCATTGGGCATTGGTAGTAAATAACCAATAACTTCGGACAATGCACAAATATCTGCTGGTGTCAAACTGTTCAAACACCAGATAGAAAGTACAAAATGTATAGAGGGACTCCAATTCTTAGAATAATCAGGCAGGACGGTCATAAAATGAGCAATTTAGGTGTTAGTTACCTGTTATGGGCTGCTTGTTTTTTCGGCCCCTTCGGACTCCACCGTCTCTACAACGGCAAGATTGGCACGGGTTTGCTGTGGCTGTGTACCTTTGGCTTGTTTGGGTTCGGGCAATTGTTTGACTTGCTGCTGCTACCGAACATGGTGGACGAACACAATGCCAGTCTCAGGGGCAAACTCGGCGTATCTCCCCAAGGTATACCGCTATCTTCCACCAGCGGGGCGATCGCCGCGACATATCCCAAGCAAACTCCAGACCAGTTAGGGGTTAAACTCCTGAAGGCAGCTTATACCAAGAACGGAAGATTATCTGTCACCCAAGGGGTGATGGCAACCGGCGCTACTTTTGCCGAAGTGGAAGAGGCTTTCACGGCAATGCTCAAAACCGGTTATCTCAGTATCGAGAACGATGCCGTAACTGGCGTCGTGATCTACCACTTTCACGAACTTTAGCTGCTGCGGGTGCGTTACCTAGGGGATTTTGTCTATTTTTCCAGAAGCTAATCGCTGACGCACCCTACTACTTGATATTGCTGGCTGAGCAGTTGTTGCGGTTTTTTGAGTAAGCATTGCCGGCAAAATCGGCTAGAATGTTTGTTTGTCTATATAAGCAAGCAGAAAGTATTTAGCGTCATGGCAGTCCCTAAGAAGAAAACCTCCAAATCCAAGAAGAATATGCGTAAGGCCACATGGAAGCGCAAAGCTGTAGTGGCAGCTCAGAAAGCTCTGTCTCTGGGCAAATCTGTTCTGACTGGACGTTCCAACAGCTTCGTGTATCCCGGCAATGAAGAAGAGGAGGAAGAATAGAAACGGAATACCGGGCATGGGGCGAACCCGATGCCCGATCGATCCTTTTTTGCTGTTGTTGACACTCAAGGCGCGTAAACGCACGGAGATTCTTGGTTCAACCAGTCGGCTTGCTCGTTGATGTCACCACCAGCGAGTAGAGGTCGGTCTGTCCCCAAGCGTTAATTTCGGCGTGCCCCGCCGTATTTATTTCAATTCCTGTTTGTCTCAAAGCTTTCGCCAAAATGTTCAGCGCTGCATTCTGGTCGCGGTCTAATATTGTGCCGCAACCACAGATATGCGTCCTTACTGATAGCGACTTCTTGACCCTATTGCCACAAGCTGAACAGTCTTGAGAGGTGTATTGAGGAGCGACAGCAACAACCGTCTTTCCGTACACTTTCCCTAAATACTGCAACCATTGAGCAAACTGTGACCAAGCTGCATCACTGATTGACTTAGCAAGCTTGCGGTTTTTTACCATGTTCTTCACCTGCAAATCTTCGTAGGCTACGAAATCGCTAGATTTCACTACGCACAACGCCGTCTTAATGGCGAAGTCTTTACGCTGCCTACTAACTTTGAGGTGTTTTCTCCCTAACTTATTGATAGCCTTTTTGCGATTAGCTGATCCTTTCTTCTTCCTAGAGACTTTTCGCTGCGCTCTCCGAAGTGCTTTCTCGCTTTTACGCAGATAACGGGGATTAGGAACGGTGTCTCCGTTGCTGTCAGTCAAAAAGTGATTCAACCCAACATCGATACCAATAGTCTTACCTGTTGGACTAACTTCCTCTGTCCGTTTTACGTTGACGCAAAACTGGACGTAGTAGCCATCAGCTCGACGGACAACCCGAACTCGTTTGATTTCGCTAGGAGCATAGAAGTGTAGGTCGCGAGAACCGACCAATCTAAAAGTACCCGCTGCAAAGCCATCGGTGAAAGTTAATCTTCTTTTGTCAGAAGCAAGCTTCCAACCTGATGTTTTATACTCTACAGAACCTGTGAACTTTTTGAATTGTGGGTATCCTTTCTTTCCTGGTTTTTTCGCTTGGCAATTAGCGAAGAAACGTTGGACAGCAAAAATGGCACGTTCAGCCGAAGCCTGACGCGCCATCGAGTTAAGTTTTCGGGCCCATTCAAACTCTTTAGCCAATATGGCGCATTGTTTGTAGAGGTCTGACAACTTAACATTTTGATGATCCATCCAATAACGTAGAGCTTTGTTTCGGATAAACTGAGCGGTTCGGATCATGTCGTCGATGACCCGATACTGCGCTGGTTTACCTTTCAACTTGTACTCTAGTGTTATCATGCAACCATATTAGCACTTTATGGCAGTTTGTGCCTATAAAAATAAAAGCCGTCCTCAAAGGACTGGGCTTTAAACCCAAGTTCTTGGTAAAATCAGCATGGCATCGCCAAAGGAATAAAAGCGGTACTGTTGCTCGATCGCTTCTCGGTACAAATCCAACAGCCGAGGCCTTCCAATCATCGCACTTATCATCATCATCAAAGTAGAGCGGGGCAAGTGAAAATTAGTAATCATCCCCTCTACAACCCGCCACTTGTAACCAGGGTAGATAAACAAATTGGTCGGGCCGCAAAAAGGTTGCAAGGAAAAATCGCCACTAGCCGCAGCGGCTCCCTCTAAAGCTCGCACTACTGTCGTACCCACGGCAAAGATCCGCCCGCCTCTAGCTTGAGTTTCGCGGATTTTATCTACGGTGGCGGCGGATACTTCCACCCATTCATTGTGCATTTGGTGAGTCGTCACGTCTGCCACCTCCACCGGTCGAAACGTCCCTACTCCGACGTGGAGGGTGACAAAAGTTTTGTCAATTCCCCGCTGCTCCAAGCGGCTGAACAATTCTTCGGTGAAGTGCAGGCCTGCTGTGGGGGCCGCCACCGCCCCAGGTTTTTCGGCATAAACAGTCTGGTACTGTTCCGGCGAAGCTTGGGAGTTGTCGATGTAGGGTGGCAGGGGTACGTGGCCGTATTCGTCCAAAAACTTCACCAGATTCTCATCTGTGGGGATGTCAAACTCCAGCAGCCGTCCCCCTGTTGCGTCGTCCCTGGCGATAACTGTCGCAGTCAATCGACGATCGGGCATCGTGGCATCGGGAAGGCAACAGCAAGGAGCTGCGGCGGAGTCCTCGCAGGCTGGGGCGATGGGATCAAACTCAATTTTTGCTCCCAACTTTAAGCGTTTCCCCGGTTTAACCAAAGCCAGCCAACAGTTGTGCTGCCGTTCTTCCATCAACAATATCTCCACAGCCGGGCCGTTGGGTTTGCGCCCGTAGAGCCTCGCTGGCAGCACGCGGGTGTTGTTCAGTACCAGCAAGTCTCCCGGTTCCAGCAAATCGGGTAAATCCCGGAAAATCCGGTGTTGGTGGCTGCTGGGAGAATCTACAGCCAGTAAGCGAGAACTGTCCCTCGGCACTACGGGATTTTGGGCAATGCGCGAGGGCGGGAGTTCGTAGTCGTAGCCGTCCAAAGACCAGTCCATCTCTGTCATCGAGTGAATTCCTGTGCGATCGATCTGTCAACTAGGTAACAAATTGGGTAAAAACCCCCATCCAAAGTCGGGTGCTTTTCCCCTTGTGGTGGCGGGTAGAGTCCGCGACGATAGAGGTATAGCATCAGCTTTGCTCATAAGGCTCATAAGGATCGTTATGGAATACCTCTACTACATCGCCAATACTAGCCTTACTCTGAGAGTCGTGGATTACCTACGCACGGCTCATCATCTTCCCTTGCAATTTATCACTGTTATTCACCAAATTGACGGCTGGGTGGTAAAGGTGAAAATGAGCCAATATTTAACTCCCGAAATGCACGGGGATTTTCGGGCTTTTATGAACGAACTCGGGATTCCTTACGATCCTGAAATTCGCTTGCAAATGGCGCTTTGGAGTTTGGAAACCGGACAGTCGCCACTGAGCGTGATGCGCCGCTACCAGGTGGCAGTGGTTTGTCACGGCAGCCCTGACCGCAAAGAAATTGAAGCGTTTCGCCAGCAGTTTGTCAAGGGTCTGGGATATTGCCCGGAAACTCTGGCCTAGATTGCTACGCATATAAATTAACTGTGATGACAGAACAGGAGAGGGAGAGAAGGGGAAAGCGGGAGAAGATTTAACGCTTTTTTCAGCTCCGTTAAAGCTCAAGAGAGAAATGCGCGACAGCCGAGGCAAGTTAACAATTAAAAATTACCTAGTGGCATTGCTTTGAGATTTTACCCTCTAAATTTTAATTATATATTTTTAATTGCTAAAAGCCGAGGGAATGTATTCTTGCAGGGTGAGTCGGTAGTTTCCTGCAACGGCAGATTGAGAGCTCGCTGCTGTTAATGGTGGTAATAGTTGCTTTGGGTTTTGTTGTGAAGGTTCGCACCTGACTAGGGCGACATCAAAGCGACAAGAATTATGTGCTAAATCTGGACGAGTGCTTAAAAATATTTCGGCTGTTTGCCAAAGTTTGGCTTGTTTTGTGGTAGTAACAGCCAACATTCCACCAGCATCCCAATTTCCCGGGCGGCGAGTTTTTACCTCTACAAATGCTAATGTTGGGCATGGGTGATTGGGAAGAGCTCGGTTTTTTGGGCTTTCTTCATCTCTGCCGAGTGCGATGATGTCAATCTCTCCCCAGCGACAGTGCCACTGCCGGTGCAAAATTTCCCAGCCTTGCTGCTGCAACCACTCGGCGACTAAGTTTTCTCCCAATGTGCCGATATCGCGAGTGTTTGGGGATTGGGGGGAATTGGAGTGGGCCGTCGCTAACGGGCGATTCCCTACGGGATAGCTACGCTTGACGCGCTTTCTGGTAGAATTCAATTCTGAACTGTCACGACTGCCCATTAGCTTGAACTTGTATGATGATTTCTCGAATTCGCCAACATCGCAAAAATATTTATACTTTCTTGCTGAGTTTTGTTATTTTAGCAGTAATTGCCGCTGGGGCGATCGGCATTAATCCCGCACCTGCTTTCGCTTTGGATCACGACAAAGAAATCCTAGTCGGCGCTGATTTTACTGGGAAAGTTTTGACTGACGACAGCTTTAATAAAGCCAATCTTCGCAACAGCAATTTTACCAATGCAGATTTGCGCGGCGTCAGCTTTTTTGCAGCCAATCTGGAAGAGGCAAATTTAGAAGGCGCGAATTTCACAGGTGCGACTTTAGATTTGGCTCGCATGATGAAAGCAAATTTAACTAATGCTATCCTTGAGGGTGCTTTCGCTTACAATACCAGGCTGGAAGGAGCTATCATTGACGGTGCAGATTTTACTGAGACACTGCTGCGAGACGATATGATAGAAAAACTTTGTAAAGTGGCAAAAGGTACTAATCCTGTGACAGGGAGAGATACTCGCGAAACTCTTTTTTGCGATTATTAAAAGGCTCGTTGAATAAAGGAATAAAGTCCTTAGTACAAACAGGTTTTTAGTAAGGACTTTATTACTTATATCAGTTAAAAAGATGTAACCCCAGGCAAGCTTCCAACCTCTATCGAACGAGTCATCCCCAATCTAAAATCTAAAATCTAAAAGGGTATTAGCCCCAAGGCACAGATGTTAAATCGTAAAAATTAACTTGACGTAGCCGCTCTAATTCCTTGAGCCATTCTTGTTCAGCACAGAATAGTTGGTGATATTCTATAGCCTCTTCGCCACTGCTAGCGGCCTTGGCTTTTTCCCACATATTGAGTGCAATTCTGCGGCGCTTCATGCTAATTATTTGCTCGATACAGGCGAGGGCAGATCTAATGACTAGAGGTGCGCGATAAACGTTTCTTTCTGAGAACTCATTTAAGTGAAATAAATGCGAGATTTGATTTAGTTGATTCGGATATTCAATGAAGCTATCTTGCAATTTAAATATTAACTCTGAAGGCGCTACTTGTAAAGACATTTTGTGCAATATTTCTGCATTCACAATCTGATGCCACAAAAATCTGTGGTGAGAGAGGCTAAACTGCACGTCTCTAGCTTCTATTGCTTCTATGACATCTTGGCGGTATTCGGGACAGTGCAAATAAATCTGCAATAATTGCGCTTCTGCTTCTTCTAAAAGACTGCGGGCTACAGCATATAAGCTTGATTTTGAGCTTTTGTTTTCGCCGCTTGCACGCTGCTTTTTATATTGTTTGTTCGGCTTCAGCTTGTTTCTAATTAACAGGGGCATTGTTAAAGATTCGTCTTGACTCTGCCGCTTTGCCCAATCGCTGACTACTTGATTTAGCAAGTTTTCGGTTAGCATTTTGGTGAGTCGAGAATCTCCTTTACTGAGGATTTCGGCGCACTTTTGTAAATAATGCGTTAGTTGATTATCGTCGGTAATATTGGTTAGTAATTTAATAATTTTTTGGGTGACTTGCTGGGAAGTATCGGCTTGCTTCAAGTCTCGATCTACTAGCATTTGTTGCAGTTGCCAATCGAGCCACAAGGGAGCATTTTCGAGCAATTCTCGATACTGTTGCGGGGAGTATGTTTTGAGGTATTCGTCGGCATCTTTGCCGTCGGGAATGTTGAGCACTCGCAGTTGTACTTCTCCTTGATAGGCGAGTTTTTCTATTTCTCCAATGGCGCGCGCTGCTGCTTGATTTCCTGCTTTGTCGGCGTCGAAGTTGAGGATAATTTGTTTGGAGTCTGTGTACCGCAATAACTGCCGCACTTGGTTTAAACTCAGGGCTGTGCCGAGGGAAGCGACGGCGTTGGAGATGCCTGCGGCGTGCAGTGCGATCGCATCAAAGTAGCCCTCTACGACGATCGCGCGATCGGCTTTGCTAATGGCTGTTTTGGCTGTATCTAGAGCATATAAGGTTTTGCCTTTGTCGAAAAGTTCTGTTTCGGGAGAATTAAGATATTTTGGTTGTTCGTCGCCGAGAGCTCTGCCGCCGAAACCGATGACTCTGCCTTGGGTGTCGCGAATGGGAATCATGATGCGGTTGCGGAAGCGATCGTAATAACCGCTGCCGCCATTTTTTCGGGGTACAATTAATCCAGCTTGTTCTACTAATTGCGCTGGATAGTTTTTTTGTTCTACTAAATAACTGTAAAGTGCTTCCCAACCTTGGGGTGCATAACCTAGTTGAAATTGCTGGATAGTTTCTTCGCTGAGTTGGCGATCGGATTTGAGATATGCTAAGGGTTCTTCTCCTTGGGTTTGCCGCAAGGCGTGTTCGTAAAAGTTGGCTGTTAGTGCTGAGATTTCATAGAGTTGTTCGCGCAGTGAAATTTGGCGCTGCAATTCTTGTCGGTGTTCTGGTTCGACTGTTTTGATTGGTACTTGATAATTTTTAGCTAGTTCTAATACTACTTCGCTGAAGGATCTTTTCTCTAATTCCATGAGGAATTTAAAGGCGTTTCCTCCTGCGCCGCAGCCGAAGCAATAGTACATTTGTTTGGCTTGATTGACGGTGAAGCTGGGAGATTTTTCGTCGTGAAATGGGCATAATCCGACGAATTCTTTGCCGCGTTTTTTCAAGATAACTCGACCGGAAATAACGTCTACTATGTCGGCTCTTTGTTTGACTTCTTCGATTGTTTCTGGGTGCAGTCGGGGGATTTGCATAGGTCTTTTTTAGGGTAATTAAAATTATGTTTATTTTGAGATGGGGAGAGGGCGGGTTTTGTACTCATCTTCTCGCTTGTATACGAGTGCTCTTAGCTGAACCCGCCCCTAGAAGATACTGTGTTTTTTTCCCCTTACCTATTTAATGAGTCTTAAACTGTGAGTAAAGCAAGATACTCGCTTTATTGTAAGATATTTACACTAACTATAAGGAGCATCGAAAATAATGCGAATTTTAATGATGGGCGGTACTCGGTTTATTGGGGTTTATCTTACTAAGATTTTAGCAGCACAAGGGCATGAGGTGGTGTTGTTTAACCGGGGCAATAAGCCTGTGCCGGTTGCGGGGGTGAAACAGATTTTGGGCGATCGCACAAATGTCGAACAATTGCAAGAACAGTTATCGGCGGTTGAGTTTGACGCGGTTTTTGACAACAACGGCCGCGAACTCAGCGATACAAAGCCTTTAGCTGAGATATTTAAAGGGCGGGTGCAGCACTTTGTTTACATGAGCTCTGCGGGGGTTTATTTGAAGTCGGATCAAATGCCTCATATTGAAGGGGACGCTACCGATCCTAAAAGCCGACATTTGGGTAAATGCGAAACGGAAAATTACTTGGCCGAGTCCGGTTTGCCTTGGACTTCGATTCGCCCGACTTACATTTATGGGCCTCAAAATTATAATGATTTGGAGGCTTGGTTTTTCGATCGCATTGCGCGCGATCGCCCGATTCCGATTCCTGGTAACGGGATGCACTTCACGCAGTTGGGGCACTGTCAGGATTTGGCGAGGGCGATGGCGGCGGTTTTGGGGAATGAAAGGGCGATCGGGCAAATTTACAACGTTTCGGGCGATCGATTTGTCACCTTTGACGGTTTAGCCCGCGCCTGCATTCAAGCCGCCGGCAAATCGCCCGATGCTATCAAAATTGTACACTACGATCCGAAACAATTTGACTTCGGCAAAAAGAAAGCTTTCCCAATGAGATTACAGCACTTTTTCGCTTCAATTAATAAAGCTGTCACCGATCTTAACTGGCAGCCGGAATTTGACTTAGTTTCGGGATTGAAAGATTCATTTCAGAATGATTATGTAGTTTCGGGAAGGGACAAAGCAGAGATAGATTTTTCAGTCGATGATCAAATTTTGAAATCGGTTCAAAGTTAAGTTAGAGTGGGAGCATCCCAATCCCAGAAAAAATCTAGAACCCCACCCTAACCCTCCCCTTACTAAGGGG
>JARCMA010000099.1 GCA_030248405.1 Microcoleus sp. MP8IB2.171 | reverse complement strand
GGAAGTGGGTTGAAAGCGCCATAGAGCCTGAACTTTCTCAATTGTAACAAAAATATATTTGACATCCGCGACACATTCGTACATAATCAGAGTTTGTGTCAACCTGAACTGAACGCGAGAAACCCTTGGCTAACGTAGTTGTGATCGGCGCCCAGTGGGGCGATGAAGGAAAAGGCAAAATTACCGATTTGCTCAGCAAATCCGCAGATATCGTTGTCCGCTACCAAGGGGGCGTCAACGCCGGTCACACCGTGGTAGTCAACGGTCAAACTTTCAAACTGCACTTAATTCCGTCTGGGATTCTCTACCCCGAGACAAAGTGTATCATCGGCTGCGGCACGGTAATCGACCCTAAAGTTTTAATTGCAGAGTTAGATCAGCTAGAAAAACTGAATATTTCGACTGCATCCCTGATGATTTCAGAGACTGCTCACATCACCATGCCCTATCACCGATTAATTGATGTGGCATCGGAAGAGCAGCGGGGAAATTATAAAATCGGGACAACAGGACGCGGCATCGGCCCTACTTACGCCGACAAGTCGGAACGCACAGGCATTCGGATGCTCGACTTGATGGACTTGGAAGGGTTTCGAGAACAACTGGAATGGACGATTCATCATAAGAATGTCATTCTGGAAAAACTCTATAATTTGCCGCCTCTCAATCCGCAAGATGTTTTTGATGAATATCAAGTGTATGCAGAACGTTTGCGGCCGCACGTAGTAGACAGTTCCCTGAAGATTTATGAGGGACTTCACACGCGCAAAAATATTCTGTTTGAAGGCGCGCAAGGCACTTTATTAGACTTAGACCACGGCACGTATCCTTATGTTACTTCCAGCAATCCCATCGCGGGCGGCGCTTGCGTGGGAACGGGAGTTGGGCCCACAGCGATCGATCGCGTAATTGGCGTAGCAAAAGCCTATACCACCCGCGTCGGAGAAGGCCCATTCCCTACCGAAATGGTCGATGGAGTTGGCGCAATTTTGGGCGAAAGAGGTGCAGAATTCGGCACAACAACCGGCCGCAAACGCCGCTGCGGCTGGTTCGACGCGGTAATCGGCCGCTACGCAGTCCGCATCAACGGCCTTGACTGTCTGGCTGTCACCAAACTAGATGTTTTGGATGAATTAGAAGAAATAAAAGTTTGCGTTGCTTACGAAATTGACGGCGAACGCTGTGTCGATTTCCCGAAAAGTTCGCGGATATTTGCTCGATGCAAACCCATTTATGAAACCCTTCCCGGTTGGAAACAGTCCACGGAAGAGTGCCGCAATTTGGAAGATTTGCCGCCGCAAGCTTTGGATTATCTGAAGTTTTTGGCAGACTTGATGGAAGTGCCGATCGCGATCGTATCTCTCGGTGCCGGCCGCGATCAAACTATTATTGTCGAAGACCCGATTCACGGCCCGAAGCGGGGATTGTTGTCGGTTGACGGTACGCCAGCCTGATGTTGCCTTTAAAATACATTTTGGGTATCAACCAATCATACTCAAAGCTTTTGGCAGTCTCGCCGCTACCTACTTAGTTTAAGGTTCCAGCAGATTTAGTGCACTTGACCCACGGCGAGGTCAAGTGTATCATTCTTTACATGGAGTCAAGTAAATGACTGACGAAGATGAACTGATAGCACGGCTAGAAGTTCACAGAGATATGATTGGATGGCTTATCAGAAAATTGGGTTTAAAACCCCGTACTTCTAGGACGGCTTTGTGCTATAATAGAGATGTCTAAAGGCTCAAGACGCGTTGAAATAGCTACGATGAGAGCGCACCTAGACAGTTCCGAGAGGCAATGCTTAACTGCAACCTTAAAGACAACAAGTATTTTACTTGCGATTAGAACAGAAAAGTCGCCATAGGGCATTGGGAGACTCTAAACGGACACAGAGACAGAATAAGACTACTTCGGTAGCATCAGTCAGTGAAGTGCCAAGAATCCCCGCGCCTGTCTGCCGGGGAGTATGTCAAAATGGAATTAAGCAAAGAAGGAATACAAGCCAAAAGAACAACCGGAAACAATCCCAAAGGTGATATTTTGATAGTCAACCAGCAAGATGTTCCGCGAGTTAAACAGCTACTCCGCAATTTTCATATCGAATTCAATGGTTAATTTATCAAAACAATAAAAAGTATAAATAATCATGAATGAACCGCATATTGAAATCAAAGCCTGGAAAAACAAAAAAATAGATTCCACAAAAGCTCAGGAAATATGTCAAAAAGGAACTGTAATTGGAGTTATTACCACAGGGGGAATTACTAAACCAGCTAAGGTTGTATTCGACAAAGCAGATGTAGCTTGGGTAGAAAATTTTCCAGAGAGTAAGTTGTTGAATCAGGAAGGTCAGGAGGAAAGCTAATGTTAGACATGATTTTTTATGCCTTCAAAACTAATCAGCCACCCCACTATGTCGGAATGTCTGAAGACGTTTATGAGTGGTTGGCAAAATCAGAATTTTCCAAAATTGGCAAATCTGTCCCCAGAAATATTTTGATAGATGAAGAGGAGGAAAAGCTACCTTTAGTTGAGTTAGATCAAGATATACGCCAGAAGTTTAGAAATTTTTTCCGCGATGCAATCATCTGCGAAAGCGATACCGTCCTTGCTAAGCTGGGTGATTCCCCTCTCAAAGAAGAATACCAAGCAGGAACGTACCGTCTGAGGAAATTGTTAGACTTGCTGAAGTGTGTAGAAAATGAAAATTATCGGTATCTTCAGCGAGTCCTTTAATTAAGTTACTTCGATCGCCTTATCATAATAATGAGTTTTCAGATGTTTAGTAGCAGGAGTAATCCCAATGTTAGATATCAGCTTCTATACCACAAATGGATCGGAATCGGAAACCGTAGATGTAGGAGAAACCCTTTACGAATGGTTAGCAAAATCAGCATTTTCAAAAATAGGTGGCGCATCAATCGACACCGAAATTAACTTAGATGAAGAAAATGTAATTCTGCCTCTAGTTGAATTAAATCAAGAGATTCGTCAGCAGTTCAAGAAAATGTTCAGCGAAGCAATCATCAGTGAAAGCGATGTAGTTCTCACTAAGCTGGGTGATTCCCCTTCAAAAGAAGAGTATCAATCAGGAACTTATCGTCTGAGAAAAATGCTGGAATTGCTCAAGTGTGTGGAAAACGAAAACTATCAATACCTTCAGCGAATTTAATTAAGTGCGATCGCGATATCACAATTCTGGTAAAATGTGAAAACAATCAGCCGAAAGTCATAAAATGGAACTCGCAGTAGAATGTCAAAAGCGGGTAGAAGGCAGCAAGCCTAACGCCCTCCGCCGCTCAGGAATGATTCCCGCCGTCCTCTACGGACACAAAGGCTCTGAATCCATTTCCCTCACCATCAAAGCCAAAACAGTTGAACAGTTGCTCAAAAAGCACGTAGTCAACAACGCCCTAATTGACCTCAGCATTCCCGACCTCTCTTGGAGCGGAAAAACCTTGCTGCGGGAAGTTCAAGTTCATCCTTGGAAGGGCTTTCCTTACCACCTGAGCTTTTTCTCCGTGGCGACTCAAGACAGCCTGGAAGTTGAAGTGTCGCTGAATTTTGTCGGCGAAGCTGTCGGCGTCAAGTTAGAAGGCGGCATCTTGGATACCGTGCTGACGCAACTAGCAGTTAAGTGCAAACCTGACAGCATTCCTGAATCAATAGAAGTAGATATTTCTAATTTAAAGGTTGGGGATGCGCTGCACATTGAGGAATTAGTTTTGCCTGCGGGAGTGGTAGCTCTCGGCGAACCAAGTCAGGTGGTTGTTACCGTGCTGGGAATTCAAGCAGGTTCTGAAGCCGAAGACGCAGAAGCAGACGCAGAGGCAGCAGCTTGATTAGTAATTGCTAATAGTTGTTAACTAATTGTTGAAAAAAAAAGGGCGATCGCTTTCTCCCAAAAGGGCGATCGTTTTTTGCTAAAAAGGCTATTCTCGTTTGGGTTCGATCGCACTTGCATTGCTCAGCCTTGAATCTGCTGTCTCACCCATTGACTAAAATTAATCTGTGCGGCAATTTCATCAATGAAAGCCGCTTCTAGAAATTGGTATAAATCCGTTTTTTCAATGATGGGAAAAGTCGGAGATCGATCGCACTCCACATAGGCCCCATCGACTAATTGCAGAATCCGCCATACCCGCCCGTTAAACCGCCAAAACTCAGGCACGCCCATACTAGCATAGAGTGTATTTTTATTGAGATCGGTATGGGTAATATCTACTTCCACGACTAAATCGGGGGCTGGATCGACATTCAAATTAACCGGGCGATCGGCAACTAAGGCATAATTCTGGATGTAATACCCATTATCTGGCTCGGCGCTCTTGAGTAGGTCTTCGCGATCGAGCGTAGTCGATCCCATCGTCTTCATTTTCATGCCCATCTCAACGATCAGAATTAAGATGAATCTTTCAATCAAGCGAGCAGAGCGTTCGTGTTCTTCGAGCGGCATGGTGATTTCTAACACTCCGTTATCGTAGGTAAAGCGGGCGCGGGTGCGCTCCGCCAGCAAACTTTGAATTTGCTTGAAGGCGCGCCAATCGAGATCGCCAAAGGTGAGGCGCTTTTCTCCGACAAGTTGAGGTGGTGGCTCTAACAACATCAAAATTACCGCAATTTTAGGGAAAGTTGACAGAACATTTATTGTTAATTATTATAATATTTTTTTTCAATAAGTCTTGTGGTGCAGGCATCCTGAGTGCGATCGATTTTGATACTACTCGTTCTGCTCTTCAACCCGCGGAGGCGGGTTTTGTTTGTGTAGACGCGGTTTCAACCGCCCGGT
>JARCMA010000671.1 GCA_030248405.1 Microcoleus sp. MP8IB2.171 | reverse complement strand
CCCGTCGCCACCCCAATATTCAGCAGCGACTGTCCCACCATCACCACCATCACCCCAATCGCCACCAACTGAGACTCAATATTTCGAGCCTTCATCGCTACCCTCAAAGCCACAGTAGAGTAAGCCGCCAACATCAGCAACAGCGAGAAACCTCCCACCAAACCAAACTCCTCAGCAAACACAGCAAAAATAAAATCGCTGTACTGAATCGGCAGATAAAATAACTTTTGCTGCGACATCCCCAAACCCACACCCCAAATGCCCCCAGAACCCACAGCCAGGAGACTTTGAATCAACTGATAGCCGTCTTGTAGAGGATCAGCCCAAGGATTGAGGAAAGACATAATCCGGCGGCGCTGATATTCCCGAAAACTAATACTTAAAACCGCCAACAGCATTCCCCCCACAGCCGTTGCGCCCAAATGCAAGTAAGGCAAGCCCGCAGCCAAAGCCACCAACCACAAAGTCATCCCGCACAAAGCGGTGGTGCTCAAATTCGGCTGCAACAAAATTCCCAACAGCATTGCACCGAAAATTAACAGCCAAGTCAGCCGCACTTTATTTGTCAACCGGGGCCAGTTACCGAAAATGCGGGCGCTTTGGAGAACAAAAAACGGCTTAATCAACTCAGAAGGTTGAATAATCGGCACCGGGCCCAGAGATATCCAGCGAGTCGCCCCGTTGACGGTGGTTCCCACTCCCGGAATTAAGGTCAGCCACAGCAATCCCAGCAGCAATAAAACGCCTAACTGAGCTGTTTTAAACAGATACCGCAGTGGGGAGTACACTATCAAGTTAAAGCCAGCCAGCCCGATCGCCACTGCGATTAGCTGTCGTTTAAAATAATAAAGGCCGTCTCCAAATTCATAATTTGCAATGGGATAGGAAGCCGAAAACAATGCTGTCAGCCCGACAAACAGCCACAGAAAAGTCAGCCACCTCAGCCACCGGGCCTCAGCGCCCCATTGCGACGCGCTGGGGTCAAAAAATGGAATGAAGCGTCGAATGTCATTAGTCATAGGATTTCATAGCATAAGGAAGAAGAGGACTTACGCAATGTAACGAAATTATGTCATCCTGAGCAACAAATCGGGCAATTTGTCAAAAAAACAGACTGTTTTTTTAGCTGTAGCTATAATAATGATTTCACAGATTGGTGAATAATCTAGCTTAGATGCTAGCACATTTTTTTCAGACAAGTTAAACTGTCCATTAGCGTTCGTAATACAAGTGCAATATGTCAGATATTCACCTCTTGTTAGAAAAACTGAGTGAGAGAGAGATTTACCTTCTTAAGGTAATGGGTGAGTATCCACTACGAATCGATAAGGGAGTATGGATACTGTACGAGATACCTATAAATGTAGTTGCTCATGGCAAAAATTACCTCCGAACAAAAATATTTAGAGAGATTAGGACTCTTGAGGAGATAGGTTTAACTGAAAAGCAAAACAATGAAATACACCTTAATCACCTAGGACAAAAAGTAGCCAAATATGTACAAGAGAGGGATCAAAAGCTTTATGAGGAATCAAAAAGTAAGAGGGAAGCAGAGAGTAATGCAATAATCGAACTATACAAACAAGGCTTCTCCTATCAAGATATTGGAACTCAGTATAATATAAGTGAAAACAGAGTGCGTCAACAAGTAGCAGAATATGTAAAAAAGAGGGATCAAAAGCTTTATGAGGAATCAAAAAGTAAGAGGGAAGCAGAGAGTAATGCAATGCTCGAACTATACAAACAAGGCTTCTCCTATCAAGATATTGGAACTCAGTATAATATAAGTAAATAGAGAGTGGGTCAAATTCTATCAAAAAATCGTGCCTTTCGGGATTATTTAATAGAAAAAAAACAAAAACAACAGGCAGAAGCTGAAACTCAAGAACAAGCTCAAAAAGAGAAAAAGAGACAAGAACAGCTAGGTAAAAGCTTAATTGTAGTCTATCCAGAACGTGTTGCTGAATTGTGGGACTATGAAAAAAACGGAGACCTCAGTCCTGCAGATGTGGGTACAGGAACAGGAAGTCTATCTCCTTGGTTTAAATGCCCAATTGATGGACATTCATGGCAGAAAAAACCAAACGATATTAGTACAAGTTGGCAGAGAGGGTCTAGTGGATGTCCTAAATGTGCTGGGAAAAAGAAAAAACCAGAGAAACAGCCGACTCTAATTGAAGAGTATTCTGAACTGATTTCCAAGTATTGGGACTACGAGAAAAATGATCGGCTAGGTCTTAACCCATCAGAAACAACTCTCAGCAGCAATAAGAGAGCATGGTTTAAATGTCCCCATGATGGCAATGTGTGGCAATCAAGCATTGTTTCGACAGTAAAGCAGCAGTGGTCAAAGGATAATACTGGTTGCGGAGTTTGTAATGGCACTACTGAGCGTAAACGAGGTGAATGGAGCCGTAGAGAACCGATAGCTCTTGAATTTCCTGATGAGATTGCTAACTATTGGTTTTATAAAGCAAATGATGAGCTAAAAATAGATCCTATGAAGCTCACAACTGGATCGAGCAAAGAAGCTTGGTTTAAATGTCCTATTGATGGACATGAATGGGTATCATCTCTTTCTCAAATTAAATCATGTTGGAAAAAAGGAAATAGCGGTTGTCCAGCTTGTAGAGGATTCATTGCCACTAAAACCACATCATTAATTTCTCTGTATCCTGATTATGTTAGCCAGTATTGGGACTACGAGAAAAATAATGCTTTGGGTGTTTTTCCTGACAAGGTAACTAAAGGCTCTCAAAAAGAAGTATGGTTTAAATGCCCTATTGATGGATATGAGTGGAAAACAACAATAAATAGCCTTACTAGGTCTTCTTGGAGTCGTGGGAATAGTGGATGCGCTCGTTGTTTTGGTTGGAGTCTGGAAGCAATTCGTCAATTTGTAGCAAGTTTAGAAGGATACATTCCCAACTTAACTCAAGCTGAATTGTATAAAATATTTGAACAATCAGGTGCTTTAGGTACGAAAAATGCTGAAGGTATCAAAATTGTTAAAGACATTATCAAAGGCAAACTCTCAGGGCAAAAACTACGAGATTTGATTCAGGGTAAAGAAGTCAAAACCTCTGGTGCTGAAAGCAACTCCGATGATAATCTCAAAGCTGATGATGAATTGCAAGTTGTTGATGCTGCGGATTCATCTCAAACAACTCAAGGTTTTGAAACTAGCAGTGACTCTTTAGAAGAAAATGAAGAATCTCGTGAACTACCAAGAATCAAAGTCCAGAAAAGTCTAGAATTTTTGAACAGTCAAATAGTTGCGTCAGCCGATCAAGAGGCTATTGATTTCTTTATAGCTTCTAGACGTAATCGAATTTGGGCAGAAGTATTTGAAGATGAATCTGCCGTTGAAAGCGTAGAAGCTTTTACTGAAGAAGGTTATGGTCGTCAGGTGCGAGATCAGTTTCTTGATGAATATACCCAAGCCCAGAATATGCAGATTCCCACAGGCTGGGGATTTCGGATCAATGGCAAAATTACACCGCCAAACTTAATGCAAAAGCTATCAGCGGTGAGGCTTCGCAATCAACAGCGAATATTAAACCTTTCCTTAACTGGAACGGGTAAAACCATTGGTGGGATTCTCAGCAGTCGAATTATTGACGCTCATCTCACCATTATTATTTGTCCACTAGACACGATTCCCAACTGGCATACAGAAATTAAAGAAGTATTTCCAGATAGTCTCGTCACAACCAAAAACTTTAACCCTCATTGGATCGATATTGAGAGTGGACATCACTACATTATTTTGAACCATGAAATGTTTCAGCAGCCCTTAACCCCGGCTCATATTCGGCAACTACTAGACCGCTATCAAATTGATCTAATTATTGTTGACGAGATTCATCGCTGCAAACACCGCAATGACGATCCATCCAAACGTCGGCAGATGGTTCTCGCGCTAATCACCAATGCAACCGAGAAAAATCCTAATCTTCATGTACTTGGCATGAGCGCAACACCTGTGATCAACAATCTCAAAGAAGGTAAAAGCTTGGTTGAATTAGTCACAGGCGTAGAACGTAAGGATCTTGGCGAAAAAGCCACAATCAACAACTGTATGCGTCTGCATCAAGCATTTGCAACTGTGGGCATCCGTTCTAAAGTCAAGCCCAAAATTAAAATCAACAAATTCACAATTCCCGTTGACTGCACTCACCTAGTTGACAAGATTCGGAAAGAGGGAACTTCCATCCTCAAAATGGAACAGATTCTCACCAGTGCAAGGATTCCAGCGATTCTCAATGAACTTCGCCCAAAAACTATTGTTTACACTCATTACGTTGACGGCATAGTCGATCAGCTAACAGCAGCAATTAAAGGCGCAGGCTGGACAGTAGGTTTTCATATGGGTGGCGATAAAAGTGGACGCAACGATTTTATTAACGGCTCAATCGATGTTCTAATTGCCAGCAGTGCAATGGCTACAGGTGTTGATGGATTTCAAAAAGTTTGCGATCGGCTGATTCTGAATATTCCACCTTGGACAAGTGCCGAACTTGAGCAGCTAGAAGGGCGGTTAAATCGTCAAGGTCAAGTTTATGATACGCTCACAATTCTTATGCCCGTTACCTATGGTTTAGATGACGGCGAACATTGGAGTTGGGATGAAGGGCGATTAGCGAGACTGCAAAACAAACAGACAGTTGCCGATGCTGCCGTTGATGGTGTGATGCCTGATGGACAACTGCGAACAGAATCTCAAGCATTCCGCGATCTACGCCAATGGCTAGAACGCTTAAAAACTGGTGAGCAAAAGCCAATCGTTCGCCCCAGAATCTTTGTCCCTCTTCCAGACGCAGATCCCGCCGACGTTCAGCGCCGTAATATTAACTATGGTGACTTTAGCCGCATGAATGCTCGTTGGAATACTAGCTATAGTCACACCAACTATGAACGCTTACAGAATAATCCCGAAGAGTGGATGCAATACCACACACTCTATCAAGAAGCCAGAAAAACATGGTCTGTTCTTCCCTATCAAGAATCTATTAAATGGCTTGAAAAGCGATCTGGTCTAGTTGTAGGGGATTTTGGTTGTGGTGAAGCACTGATTTCTAAAGCCTTAGCCGATAAACACACATTTCACAACTATGATTTCATTGCCATCAATGATAATGTCATCGAATGCGATGTAGCTCAAGTCCCCTTGGAAGATAGCTGTTTAGACGTTGCCATATTTAATTTATCGCTCATGGGCTTAAACAGTTCTGATTACATCCGAGAAGCAGCCCGTACTCTTAAACTCGATGGACAGCTTTGGATTTACGAAGTAACTTCACATTTCAAAAATCTGCAAGAATTCCTCAGCTTGATTGAGAGACTAGGTTTTAGAATCATTGATTCACATGAAAATTGGAAATTCTGGCATATCAGAGCCATCAAATCAGAGTAAATTAACCTAAATTATTCACAATAAGCAGAAAAATGGAGAGGAAAAGAGCCTAAAGATTTATAGCAACCGCCAAAGTGATTAGGACGTTTTCAATTGCTGAAACCATTAATTTTATTTAATTTCCCTTCTTCCTTCTTCCTTCTGGATAAATCATAACAAACAAAAAAAGAGGTCGCGATCGACCTCTTGCCCTTTACCAATCCATTTTCGGATCTTAAAGTAGACCAGTATTAGCTCCTGGCTTACCAGTAGCCAATTGCACTTTAATAATTCTGCCGCCCATTTTCATAATTCTTTGCTGTTCCCGGAACCAATTGTCATAGGGAACCAGCTTAGTAAAATAGGTATTTTGCAATTCGCGCTGAGTGCGGATGCGAGTTTGGCTGGGGACGCAAGCAGTCACTTTAAACATTCTCATGGGAAACAAACTCCTGAGTAGGTTTACAGATATTTAGATGGATTTTTTAAAGATTGAAGTCAGGGAGTTAGGAGTCAAAACTAGCTCGTTAAAACTCGTCGGGCTTTCTCGACTGGCCTTTGACGGTCTAGCAATCACTCTCAACTTCCCTGACTTCTTTGAAAGCTAAAGGTAACAAGTCCAAAATTAAAGGTTTACAGTTAAAAGTTAAAAGTTAAAAGTTAAAAGTTTACAGTTAAAAGTTTACAGTTAAAAGTTAAAAGAGGCAAGAAATAAATCTTTTTCCTTCTTCCTTCTTCCTTCTTCCTTCTTCCTTCTTCCTTCTTCCTTCTTCCTTCTTCCTTCTTCCTTTTTCCTTCTTCCTTCTTCCTTCTTCCTTCTTCCTTCTGCCTTAGATTTAGCTCAAGCCAGAGCAGATGTAGTCGAAATAGACGCCCATTTCTTTACCAGCGTCAGAACCGACCAAACCGGCGGTGACTTCTTTCATTGCTTGGATTGCTTGCACGGTAGAACCGATGGGCACGCCCAAGGAATTGTAGGTTTCTTTCAAACCGTTGAGCACGCGCTCATCGAGGATGGAAGGGTCGCCAGCTAGCATGGCGTAGGTGGCGTAGCGCAGGTAGTAGTCCAAGTCGCGGATGCAAGCTGCATAACGACGTGTGGTGTACATATTGCCGCCGGGACGAGTTACGTCTGAGTACAACAGAGACTTAGCAACTGCTTCTTTGACGATTGTGGCTGCATTAGCGCTGATGGCGGTAGCGGCGCGGACGCGCAGTTCGCCAGAAGCAAAGTAGTTCTTGAGCTTGTCTAGAGCGCTGATGTCGAGGTACTTACCTTGAACGTCAGAGGAATTGATAACGGCGGTAATTGCGTCTTGCATGGTTGTCTTGTTTCCTAGAAAGTGGCTGAGTCAGTCCAATTTTGGAGCGAGAATTTGAGATTTGGGATTGGGGATTTAAGATTTTTAAGTGGCTGGTTATTTGCAAAAGCTTTTAACTTGTTGCCGGCAACCCCCAATTTTTCAATCTAAAATCGAAAACCTAAAATCGAAATTCCTTACTGCATCGCACCGATAACGTAGTCGAAGTAAGAGGAAGCTTCGGAAGCGTCTTCTCCAGACAGCAGCGAACTTGCTGCATTTTTCATAGCGCGAACGCCTTCGGCGACGGCTTCAATCGGGGTGCCGAGAGATTTGTACATTTCGCGGACGCCGACAATACCGATTTCTTCGATCGGAGTAATGTCGCCAGCTACGATTCCGTAGGTAATCAAACGCAGGTAGTAGTCCATGTCGCGCAAGCAAGTTGCGGTCATTTCTTCGCCGTAAGCGTTGCCGCCGGGAGAAACAATATCAGGGCGCTTTTGGAAAAGTTGGTCGCCTGCTTGCTTGACGATGCGTTCGCGGGATTCGCTCAAAATTTGGGCGATGCGGACGCGGCGTTCACCAGAGGTGACGAAGCTCTTGATCCGATCTAATTCACCTGGGCTCAAGTAGCGAGCTTCGGCGTCTGCGTTGACGATTGATTTGGTGACGATACTCATCTTGTGTGTACCCGCTGGATATTTTGCTATACGAACTGCTCCGCGCTGAGCTAGCGAAGGCGGGCGCTTTCATCCCGTACCTTTCATGCTCAAGGAGGAGCTTTGACGGGGAAGACCGGACTTGCCTTTTTTGCCAGCAACTGTTGAAGTTGTTGGCGGGCGTCTGCCTTCGGTGTTTGACGGCGCTGGTTCTTCACGCCGGTGCGCTTGTGAGTGCCCGCACTAAGCCTGTCGCTTACAATACCATAAATGACTGATGCGATCTTTAATTTATGATCGAGATTGCAGCAGGCCACTTAGTGGCGATCGAGTGACTATCGGGCAGTTAGTAAGGATATTGCTCCTCTGACACAACTACCTCTCGCAAGTATTTTGAGGCATTATGTTCACATTCTGAGTGTTACTGTAATAGTTTGTAACATTCCTTTTCATATTTGGGCCCTCGCTAGGGTGTTCTGCGTTAAAATTTCACAGTTAAAAAATTGCTAAAATTATTTTGCAGCAAGGGTTACAGGCTATCTATTCTGCGCGAGGCATTTGGGGCGGGCGACGGAGCGAGGATCAAAGACTTTTCCCTGAGAGGGAGACAAGCGGGAGATGGGGGGAGACAGGCGGGAGAGAGGTGGGGAGAGCTGCGATCGTCTCACATCTTGCACTACTTCTCAATAAGTCTTGGACGGGCGGGCCAAAAGAGCCCAACCCCTACTACCCACAAGAACACTCACTCTTTGTGTTTGTGGAACAGGCCAGAAAGCCTGTTCTCGATAATGGTGCAAGATATCAGATCGTCGGAAATGGTGACTTTCGAGCTTGTAGCTAAATTTGACTCTCACTTTTAATCTGGTGTGCCGTGAAAAGAAATCTATCAGCCCT